>JANTFM010000021.1 GCA_024763475.1 Acidobacteriota bacterium
ACGGTAGTCCTCAACTGACGAAGGTACCTGCTCCTACTGCGAAGTTCGTACCAATACCGTCCCGGGGCGGGAATGTCCCGCGTGATGTCCGTCTAGAACTCGAAGAGGACCTTCTTAAGTATCTGAAACAAAACACTTTGTGCTCTAAGGCTCGCGCGCGCCTCGCAGGGGGTCGGCAGGGGGCGGTGTTTCCGCCGCCACCGTCACCTCCGAGAGACGGCTCTGTCGTCAAGTGTGGACGAGACTGGCGTACGGTCTCCCTGGGGAACAAGTTCTTCGAAGAGTGGACAATCGGTCTCCGGGGGTGCTAGGCTTTCCCCGGTCGCTGGTCCCCCGGCGATCGTCACAGAGCCAGATCCCCACACGTCTTCCTGAATCATTGGTGACAGCTGGTGAGACGTAGGAGTCGCTCTCCCCTCGTCGGAACGAAATCCGCTTGGCAGGGCCGCTTTGGCAAAGGAAACACGCTCTGGTAAAGGGAAGAATGAACAACGGTAACGGACACAGCAGCGGAAACCGCAAGAGCAACTCCCGCCGCCGCCGCCGCCGCCGACCCGGCGGAACCGATAGCGGACCACGGCACATGGTGGGAAATCTCGAGGATGTCCCCATCCCCACCGAGCCTTCCGAGGCTTGGGGCGTGCTGGAGACCCTGCCCGAGGGTTACGGCTTCCTGCGGACGCAGAAAGCGAACTACCTCCCCCGACCGGATGACGTGTGGGTTGCCCCCGATGTCGTTCGCGATCATCGCCTTGAGGAAGGGGTCGAGATTCGCGGCAAGGCGAGACCTACCGGGCGTCGTGGTGCCGCGCTCGCCGAGATCGAAGAGATCAACGGAGCGGATCCAGCCCTCTGGAGGGATCGCCGCCATTTCCAGGATCTGACGGCAACCTCGCCGGTCGAACCCATCATCTTTGAGACCGAGGCCGAGCCGGTCGAGATGCGCGTCGTTGACCTGGTTGCACCGATCGGCAAGGGGCAGCGTTGTCTCGTCGTCGCGCCGCCGAAGGCGGGTAAGACGGTCCTGTTGCAGCAGATGGCGCATGCGGTCCAGGAGAACCACCCTGAGATTCATCTCATCGTGTTGCTGGTGGACGAGAGGCCGGAAGAGGTGACGGACTGGCGCCGCCGTGTCCCCAAGGGCGAGGTCATTGCGTCGAGTTCGGACGAATTGTCGGCGAATCACGTCTCCGTGGCGGAGATCGTGCTCGAGCGTTCGAAGCGGCTGGTGGAATCGGGAAAGCATGTGCTGATCCTGCTGGACTCGATTACGCGCCTGGCTCGAGCGTACAACGTCGAGCAGCGGGGCTCGGGCAAGATTCTCTCGGGCGGCATCGATTCCCGTACCCTCGAGAACCCGCGTCGTTTCTTCGGCGCGGCACGCCGTTGCGCGGAGGGTGGATCGCTGACGATCGTGGCCACCTGTCTTGTCGACACGGGCTCGAAAATGGACGATGTCATCTTCCAGGAGTTCAAGGGCACCGGCAACACGGAGATCGTGCTCGATCGGGCACTCTTCGAGAAACGGGTATTCCCCTGCATCGACATCCATATGACGGGTACGAGGAAGGAAGAAAAACTGCTTGGGGAGCGCACCGCCAAGGTGCACCTCCTGCGGCGTGCCCTCGCTTCGATGAACGTGATCGATGCGGTCGAGGCCCTGCTGAAGAAGCTCTCCGCGTTCCCGAGCAATCGGGCGTTCCTCGAGAACCTCGGCAACTCACGTTAGCGATGCGGTCGAGGCCCTGCTGAAGAAGCTCTCCGCGCTCCCGAGCCCTCGGGCGTTCCTCGAGAAGCTCGGCAACTCACGTTAGCGATGCGGTCGAGGCCCTGCTGAAGAAGCTCTCCGCGATCCCGAGCCCTCGGGTGTTCCTAGAGAAGCTCGGCAACTCGCGTTAGGCCATCCAGGCCAAGCTTTGGCGCACCGCCCCGGCAACGGGTCGGCTCTGCGCCGGCATCGAGAGAGTTTCGGCGGCGCTCCGGCGGGACCCCGCGTTCACTCTCCTCCCGCGGGAGTTGGCTCACGGCGTCTTCAGGGCGAGCTGGCCGCAGGCCCCCGCGATGTCTTTGCCGCGAGAGCGGCGCACCGTGCCGCCGACGCCCGCCTTGACCAGGATTCGCAGCGTGTGACGGATGGCGTCCTCGCCGGACGGCTCGAACGGAAGTTCGGGTGTGGGATTGAATTCGATCAGGTTGACCTTGGCTCCGGCACGGAGCGCGAACTTGGCGAGGGCTTCCGCATGATGACGCCGGTCGTTGATTCCCTTTAGCATCACCGCCTCGATCGTGGGCAGATCTCTCTGCCGTGCGCCGTAGCGCCGCATGGCGTCGGCGATGGCGTCCAGCTTGAACGTCTTCGCGGAGGGCATCAGTTCCTCCCGCGTGGCCTGATCCGCCGAGACGATCGAGACCGCCAGGCGAGGCCGAGGCTCCTCCTGTCCGAGCCGGTCGATACCCTCTGGGATGCCGACCGTGGAGACGGTGAGCCGCTTGGGGCCGAGGCCGAAGGCCAGCTTGTTGAGCAGGAGGCGCAAGGCTCCGAGAACGTTCTCGAGATTGTGAAGTGGTTCCCCCATTCCCATGAAGACGATGTTGTAGCGCTCGTGCGCGGTCCCTGTCTCTTCCATCAGGGCGGCGACCTGGCCAACGATCTCTCCCGCGCTGAGGTGGCGGAGAAAGCCGAGCTTGGCTGTCATGCAGAACGCGCAACCAAAGGCGCATCCGGCCTGGGAGGAGATGCAGAAGGTCATGCGCTCATCGGTCGGCATCGCGACCGCTTCGACTCGCTGGCCATCAGCGAGGGTCAGAACCACCTTGACGGAGCTGTCATCTGACAGCTGCCGTTCGGAGATGCGGGGTCGTTCCACCCGGTATCGATCCGCAATGTCTCTCCTGAGTCTGGCCGAGAAGGTCGTCCACGCCGCGGGATCCAGCAGATCCTGGCGGTACATGGAGGTGGTGGCCTGACGGGCCCGGTAACTCTTCTCTCCGAGTGCCTCGAATACGGCACCCAGTTCCTGGAGACCCATACCATAGAGGTTGGGACGCACTTGGGGAGTGTTCATGGTTCGATTGTGGGTGAGGGTTCCTCCTCCTGCCAGCGGCCGAGCAGGTTTGACGGAAGACCCTGCGGCGGCTACGGTGCTGGACGTGTTCATTCGTGGCCTGATCTATGCTCTCGTTGTTTGGCTTGGCGCCAAGCTCTGGCGGAGCCTGAGCGTCCAATGGCACGGCTTCCAGAGGGAGGCTCGGGCCCCGCAGCCCGGAGGTCCGCCGCCCCCGCCCCACCAGGCTCCCTCGCAGGTTCCCGAGCGCCTGCTTTCCTGCGATGTTTGCGGAGTGCGCTTTCCTGCGAGCCAGGGACGCCACATCGTCGATCTCGGGCGGGATAGCTGGGTCTGCTCCTCGGACTGCCTCGCAAAATTGTAATCAGCTTGCCCCGCCAAATCCTAGATCCCTATATTGACTCGGGAGACTGGCGGAGAGGCGCGTGAACGAAACGACAACATTCAATGACCAGATCAAGGATCTTCATGCCCAGGCGGAGGCCCGCTACAGCAGTGGAGACCTACAGGGCGCTCGCCAGATATGGGAGGCGATCCTGCAGGTTGCACCGCAGGACAAGCGGGCCGAGGAGGGGTTGCGTCTGACCACCTTGGCGGATGCGGACTGGGCCCTGGTGGAGCAATCCACCGGAGGAAGCCCCAACCGTAGGGCTCGCATCGCAGCTGTTCGGGAGTGTTTGGGCAGCGGGTTGGCCGGCGAGGCAGAGAAGCTCGCGGAGGCTCTCGTCTTCGAGAATCCGGGAGACGCCGAACTCGAGGCTCTGCTCAAGGAAGCGCGAGAGGCGTTCGAAGCCTCGTCCTTGACCTCGGTGGCCCTGCGCGAGGCGCGGGGCGCGTTGGCCAAGGGAGATCGGCAGGGGGCCAGGGCCCTCTGTCAGCGTGTCCTCGAAATCGATCCCCGCAATCGGGAAGCCGGAATGCTTCTTGAGCAGGCGGAAGGTGTCGGTCAGCAGCTCCCCGCGCCGGAGGCGTCCCAAGCCCCTGTGGCCATGGATCTCGAACTGGACCTTGGGGCTCCCGCGCCCCCCGCGGCAAGGCATCCCGTGCCCCCTCCGGTGGGCCCTGCCATGGATCTCGAACTTGATATCCCCGCGCCTCCACTCACGGCAGTGGCGACGCAGGAGATCGCTCCACCGCGTCTCCCTCCCGCACCCTCGCCTCTCGAGGACGATCCCGCCTCGGTGAAGGATCTCTTCGACGCGGTCGAAGAAATCGGCGAGACGGGTCCCAACGGCGGATCCGCCGACTCCGCGCGAGGCGGTAGTCCGGAGCAGGACGAAACGGCCCTCCTGGTCTCCCGCGCCCGCGGCGAACTCAAGCGCGGCAACTACGCTCGTGCCTGTGAACTGGCCAGCCAGGCGATGGTCATGGCCGAGGATCCTCCTGGCGCACAGTCCGTTCTTGAACAAGCCCAGGCGTGCCAGGCGAATCAGGCGTCCCAGGTCGAAACGCTGTTGGTTGATGCGGTGAGTCATCTCGAAGATGGACGCCCAGCGCAGGCGATCGAAATGCTCGAGCAGGCTCTGGAGCTTGTTCCGGGGCATGTGGAAGTCGTGGACTACCTGGCGCGTGCGAGGAAGGCTCTCGCGACGGGCCCCGTGGAACAGGCTGGCGAAGAACTCGACATGGCTGGTGTCTCGTCTATCCCGCTGGCGCTGGATCCGGCGGAGCCCGCGCCGCAGACGGCTTCAGTCCCCACGGGCGTTTCTCTCCCGGCCCCGGAGACTACGGGATCGCAAGGTGCAGCCCCGCCTCCGCCGCCATTGGACGCTGCGTCCAGCTCCGCGCCATCGAGTATGAGTTCTCCCCCACCGCTGGCTCCTGCTGGCCCACCGTTGCCGCCACTGGATCTTCCGTCACCGTCGGCTCCGCTTGCGGAGACGGCGGGGGCCGGGCAGAAGAAGGGCAAGGTCAAGCCGCCTCGTGCCTCAGTATCGTCCTCCGGACTCGTGCGGATCCTGGGCTCTATTCTCCTCCTCGTGATCCTTGGTAGCGCGGGATGGTACGGCTACAGCTGGTGGACCGAGGGCCGGAATCAACCTGGCGAGGATGCCATCGCTGCTCTCGGATTGCCGGTGCCGCTGGACGAGCCCGGAGCGGAGTCTGCTGGTGACGCCGAGGCAGAAGGCAGCGTCCCGCTCGTGGACGCCGACGGCGCGACCGAAGATTCCGCGTCGCCACCCGCAGCGCGCTACACCCGCAGGGACGTACCGCAGCTGATGAAAACGGCTAGCAAGGCACTCGCCAAAGGTAGGGAAAAGGAGGCTCTCGACCTTCTGCTCATCGCGCAGGAACTCGATTCTTCGAGCTTCGAAATTCTCGATCGGATCCAAATCGCCAAGTCGGCAATGCAGAAGCGGGGCCAGGCTGAAGAGCGCATCGCGATCGGCAAGGAGGCCTTCGCCGAAGAGGGCTATGAGGAGGCTCTCCGTGTCTTCTATCGCGTCCCCAAGGAGTACCAGCCGGCCGAAATGAATCGCTGGATCGCCAACGGTTGGTACAACCTCGGGGTCCGCGCGCTCCAGGCCGGCGACGTCGTCGAGGCGACTCGTTTCTTCTCCGACAGCCTGGAACTCTCACCTGGCGATGAAGTGGTCCTTCGGGCTAAGGAAGTCTCGCGCCGCTACCGCCGCCGGGGACTCGATGATGCCTTCAGGATCTACGTCTCCCGGATGAGCTTCCGCAAGATCAACGACTGAGCTCCGTCGACCGGCCGAGGGCACCCCGGCGGGGTTGGGCCTCCTCCGCATCCTCCCCGTATGCCGTCGTCAGCCGGCCTTGCCAGGACCGTCGGTGGCTCGCCGAGATACGCAAGGGCGTTCCGTGTCGGGACACTCGCTAGCGCGCCAGCACTTCGATACGACTCGTTCGCCGTTCGTCCCGTAGATCGCTCACTTCGAGTTCGATGATCCAGGATGCCCCTTCGGGCAGGCTCGGAGGGGCTCCCTCTAACGCGAGGTCGAGGGTCAGCGGATGATCCGGGTAGAACACGAGGGGTTCCTTCTCGGGGTTCTCGATGCCGATTCCGATCGGCTTTCGATAGTGGTATCGCCGCTCAACAGTGAATGTGAAGGGAGCGCTGTCTTCCGGATCGGAGACGGCAGGCCGGATCTCCAGCGTGTAGGAGGAGCTTTCTTGGGCCTCGTGGAGGAAGGTCTCGTCCATCGAGAGGTAGCTCATCCCGCCGTTGAGGACACTCTCACCGTCCGCATCCAGCAGACGCACGGGAAGGTCGCTGATGCGACTCCAGTCCTCCGGAGAGACCTGGACACGCAGGTCGACACTCTCGACTTCGGGGCCCAACGTGACCGGCATCGTTATCCGGCCCTGACCCTCCTTTGTCGACACGAGGGTGTGTCCCACGAGGGATAGTCCAACCTTGGCACGCTGGCTTTCCGCGGATCGATTGACGAGTCTGAGCTTGCCCGTGGGGGGGGCACCCTCGCTGCTGCTTAGATCGAGTCTCTCGGTTTCGAGGATCATCGCGTCGAATTGCACCGTGATCCTGGCCGAGGCCGGGGCGGTATTCTCGAAGTCTGCATAGGCGTCGATTTCCCAGGTCCCAGGGAGTAGGTCGCGGGCAGTCAAGTACTCCATGGCAAGGTCTTCACCCTCGCCGCCGACCCACTCGAGCCGGTCTCCGCGGCCTTCCGGGTCGTGGAGAAAGAGCCGCATGCGTTGCCGGGAGTCTCCTGCGCTCATCGCGCTCAGCCGCATTCCTGTGGCACCAAAGGGGACACGGACGAAGTGACGCGAGACCGCGCCCGGTGCGAGCTTGTCAGCCTGGAGTATGAGCTCCTGGCCGGGTGCGGGCATGTGGGCCACCACGACGCTGACCGGAAGGTCCCAGTCCGGACCGATGAGCTTCCGTTCCGCACGGGAGAGAGACTTGTCGAACGCGAGAATCCTCGCGGTGTGCAGACCGGGATGTTGGCCCAGGCCGGGATCGTAGACGAGATCGAAGGACATCTCTCGGCTGGATCGCGTGTGAGCGGTCTTCTGTGCGGGCTTGACCCATGCCGCCGTGCTGACGAGGTCGAAGCCCCGGTAGAAGTCACTTCTCTGCTGCTCACTCACCCGGGAGAGGAAGACCGGTGTGACGCGAATCTCCTGTCGTTGCGGGGGCAGGGGGGGGGAGACACCTCTCCAGTGAGCGGCAGGTCCCGTGCCTCCAAGCATCTCAGGGGAGTCTGTTTCCACCCGCCATAGCGCAGGTTCCGTGACACCACGGCCGGCAAGAACGCGGTAGATCTCCCACGCGTGGGCCATATCGACCATCCCAGGCCCCTGGTCGAGAACGCTGAGGCCGGGAAGGGTCCTGGCGCCCCGGCGCAGCGCCTGCTTGACCCACGCGCCGACGAGGGGCAGCCCCTCCGCTTTGGCTGCGGAGAGCAAGAGAGCGGAGGCGCCGGCCACCTGTGGCGAGGCCATCGAGGTGCCGCGCATCACGTCCCGGCCGTTCCGCCAGGGAGGAACCGTCGAGGCAGCGACCCCCGGGGCGAGGATGTCCGGTTTCGCGTACTCCGCGCCGCGCGAGGAGAAATAAAACACCTGGTCGGAGGGCAGGTCGACCCCGTAGAGATGGGCCGCCGTGGAACGGTTGAGGGCCGCGCCCGCAGCGATCACGCGCTCGCTGCAGGAGGGGAGTCCCGCAGAGGAGATCCCGGGTCCCTCGTTCCCGTTCGACACGCAGCCGACCAGCATGTCGTTCTCGGCGAGCAGACGATCGATCTCCTTCTCGATTCGGGCCTGTCCCTCGTCCTCTGCGCCGACGCCGAAAGACATCTGGATCACGAGGGGCATGCCGCGTCTTGACGCAAAATCGGCCGCATAATTCCAAGCTCTCCACATCGAGCCTGTCGTCGTCGATCCACCGCTGAGCGTGTTGTTGCCCAGCTTGAGGGAAATCAGCTGCGCTCCGGGAGCGATGCCGTTCTGACCGTCCTGGCCGCCGATGTGATAGCCCGTGGAGATGCCCGCCACATGGCTGCCATGGGCCCCGTCGTCGAACACGAAGGTGAGCTTGTCCGCGTCATCCTCCCAGAGGTTCAGCGCGAGGGCGAGAGGACTGCGCCCCTCCCGCTGGCCCGGCCGGCCGAGTGTGAATCCACGCGGGTCCTCGAGAAAATCGGCCCTCAGCTCCTCCCCCTCGAGCCGGGTGTCACCATTGGTGTCGACGACGATGTGGCGGTGCAGGCCCTCGTGTCCCTCACTGGCGTAAACGACCACGCCGAAGACGTCGTCCTCCCGGCCGTTGCCGTCGAGGTCTCTGGACTGGGACCCCCCCAGCGCTTCCTCCCTGAGATAGCCGACGAGGATCGAATCCTTGCGCGGAGCGGGTGTGAGCGCGGAGAGTCCGCGGAGCCAGGGGCCGTCGCCTGCGTAGACCGCCTCGCCCTGCTCATCACGCAGCTGGCGCGCGGGTCGCAAGGCGATGTCGCCCTCGCCGCTGAAGTCCCTCATGTCGAGGATCTTCGGCTTGCCCTCGGGCGTGTCCCGCAGGCCAGACAGACTCGGGTCGACGCCGGTGTCCAGCACGGCGACCACGACACCGCGTCCATCCCAGGTGGGGTGGCGCTCGAGGAAGGCCTGCGCACCGATCGCGCTCGTGCTCAGGAGTTCCCAGGCACCCTGAGGCTCCTCGGCAGGAAGGGCTGGGGCCAGAAACGCGAAGCACATGATGAGGACACTCGGGGACATCATTTTCACGGTTGCTCCTCCGGGGAAGCGATTGCCGGTAGGCAATACGGACCAGCAAGATACACCCATCGCCAGATAAGAAGAGCGGCTCTTCTGTCATTTGTGTGGTTACCGGCAGGGGCGGATCACGCCCAATTCCCCCTCAACCGAGCCGCAGGTCCGCTCAGGGGAGGTGTCTTGGGGCTACAGGGAGCGGGATGGCTACGTCGTCTTCCGCGCTTTCGACGCAAGAGCCTTACGAGACCGCGCTTGCCGCGCTGCAGGTCGGCGTGAAAAAGCGCCCCGCACGAGCGGGGCGCTTCTCGAAGCTGTTGACCCGCAGCTCAGACAGTTGCGCGAGTGACGTTTTCAGCCTGGGGGCCCTTCTGGCCATCGACGACATCGAACTGGACCTGGTCGCCCTCCGCGAGGGTGCGGAAGCCGGAACCGGCGATTGCACTGTAGTGGACGAACACGTCGGAGCCGTTCTCCTGGGAGATGAAGCCAAAACCCTTCTCATCGTTGAACCACTTCACTGTACCGTTTGCCATTTTGCGAAGTACCTTTCTCGTGCGCTGACACCCGGCAAGCTCGCCGGGTCATGTCAATGAAACACGCGGACAGGCTGCCGCCTCTTCCGCGATGGGAACGCGGGATTGTGTGCTGCCGCCCCAATCCTCGCAAGTCTCAGGGTTGCTTCAGACGATCTCGACGCTTACGCTCTCCATCCGAAGATCCTCGAGGGTGCTCCCGCTCGGGCTCCCGGCTGCTTCCAGGGCTTTGAGGACATCGAGTCCCTCGCTGACCTCACCGAAAATCGTGTGCTTTCCGTCGAGCCAGGGGGTGGGGACGAAGGTCAGGAAAAACTGGCTTCCATCCGTGCCGGGACCGGCATTCGCCATGGAGAGCAGGCCGGGACGATCGTGTCGATCCTCGGAGTTGAACTCGCCGTCGAACTGGTACCCCGGTCCTCCGGTTCCGCTCCCGAGCGGGCAGCCACCCTGGGCCATGAAATCGCTGATCACCCGGTGAAAGCTGAGGCCGTCGTAGTAGCCGAGCTTGCTCAGGTAGAGGAAGCTCGTCGTGTGCATCGGTGCCGTCTCGGGCATCAGCTTGATCAGGATCTCACCCTTGCTGGTTTTCATGCGGGTGTAATAACTCTTGTCGGCATCGAAACTCGCCATTTCAGGTTTGCTCAGGGTCAGGCGCCAGCGCGGGTCGTCCGTGGAGACCTTCGCGTTCTCGAGTAGTTCATTGATGTGCATGGATCGTGTTTCCTTTCGTGTGTTCTGGAGTTTTCGTGACTTGCAGAGCGCGAATCTTAGCGTTTGCGGAGCAGAATGCCAGCCAAAGAGCGGATTCGTACGCTGACAATTCAGGCGCCGCTGGGCGAACGTCATTCAGCCGGAGTCGGGGATCACGAGCCCTGTCAGGGAGGTCGAGGGCCGGCGATAAATGTGACGAACTTCCGTGTCGGGCTAGATGTTCTGGCGAAGGGCCCGCATCTCGGCAAGCAGCTCGCGAGCCGCCGGGAGGAGTTCGCCAGCCGCGACTCTGTCCTCAATCGTCGCGGCGTCAGCCGGCTGGTCCGGGTCCCCGAGCCCGGAGTCACGCAGTCGCCGGAGCTGCTCGAGAACCAGGTCGCGGATGCTTTCCGCGTTGTCGACGCCGCGGAAGTACCCGACGTGTCCTGACTTCGCGTCCTTCTCGTGCTGCGACTTGCCGGAGTGCTGGGAGGCTCCACCTCCGGCCGTCCTCACCCGCAGGTTGGAGATGCCGAAGACGCGCTGCAGCGGGCCTTGCCGGATCGCGACCTCCTGAACGTTGGCAAAGGTCAGCGTCAGTTCGTTGACACGCCAGATACCCTCCCTGATGCGCAGGCTGCGATCCGTCACGATATACCAGCGCATCTCGTAGTCGAGCCGCACCAGCATGAAGGTCACGGGCAGCTGCAGGACGAAGATCCCGAGTCCGGCGGCTTCCGCGAGGTGGAACAGTCCCAGGACGAATCCGCCCTCTTTGTCGAGGTGCTCGCCGAGCTTGCGGACCACGGATCGCTTCGCCGCGTCCCCCTGGGTCTGCTCGATCGCGAGGTCGCGGATCTTGTCCTCGCCGTGGTCGATGGCTCCCAGGAAGCCCAGCGCCAGGAGGATGCCGACGAAGGTAAGAACCTGCTGGAAGGCCCATCGGAGCAGGTTCAGCAGGTAGAACTGCTTGGAGGCCCGGAAGACCCTCGTTGACCCTTCGCCTCCGGCGGGGGGATAGGGTTCTGGCGGAACCTTCATCAGTCGCAGGATACGTTCCTTGATGGTGCTGGCCTGAGGGCGCTCACTCATGGGGGCTTGCTCCCCGGGCGTTCTCGAGGCTGGATCTCATCGCCCGCACCTCGGCACTGATCTCGCGCAGGATCTGCACCAGTTCGCGGGCATCTTCCGCCGGGACCCCCGCGTTGTGCGCGGGGGCGGTCGCAGCGCCGGCCCGTGGAACCTGGGCACCTCTCATCCGCGTATAGAGGTAGTTCCGGATCGCCTCGAACTCGAGCAGTCCCTCGAGGGTCATCTCCGCTCCCGCGCTTCCGCTGGCGGTCTGGACCTCGATTCGTGCCAGCCCGAGCCAGCGCTCGACCAAGTTGCTGCGAAGATGGATATCCTGGACGCGCATATACGTAAGGTTGATCTCTCGACGGAAGAGGATTCCCCAACGCATGTGGATGCCTTCCGCATCGAAGCGATAGCGCAGCGTGTGGTAACGGAAATAGAGCGGGATCAGCACGAGGAAAAAGAAGGGGCCCAGCGCAAGAGATGAGATGATGTAATAGTTCAGTAGCGCTGGCGCTGGTCGCTCGATGGCGAAGACGTGGCTCTCGTCGGCAACGATTGGATGGCTCATGCGCCCATGATAGCCCACGCGTGATGAAATACTTGCGGCAACCTTGTGCGGGAGGCTTGCTCTCGTGCACCGCCTGATCCTGGTGCGTCATTGCGATGAAGAGCCAGGGCTTCCGCCCTGGCCACGACTGACGGATCTTCATGCCTGGCACGAGATGGAAGGCGAGCGCCCGCTGACCCAAGTGGGAGAGCGTCGCGCGGCGGCTCTCGCGGCGCAGCTCGCGCCCTTCGCTCCCGCACGGATCATGGCCAGTCCCCTGTTGCGCGCGGCCCAGACCGCCGATGCCATCGCGAAGGTGGCGGGCCTAGACGTCGAGGACATTCCGGAGCTGGCGGAGGTAGCCTTCGGCCATGTCGCTGGTTTCGAGCCGCGCACGACCTTCGGCTCGCGTCGCTTGCTGACGCGCATTCCGGCTCCCCGGTTTTTCTGGCCACCCTTCATGCGCGGGCTCTGGTTGCTCGGCCTGACTCGGGGTGTTTTCTCCAAGGCTGCGGTCGTGTCCCAGTCCGAGGAACTCAAGGAGCGTCTCACCGCCGAGTCCCGAGACAGGACGGTCCTCGTCGTCGCGCACGGCGTCATCCTGCTCTACCTCCATGCCGCCCTCCTTGAAGACCAGTTCCTGCCCGCCTTTAAGACGCGTCACCTCCTCAAGACCGGTGAGTTCCGCGTCTTGGACTTTGCCGAGCAACGCTGGCGCGAGACGGCGCGCGGCCGTGGAATTCCGTAGCCGGCGAATGCCCCGTGGAGCGAAGAATGTTGCACGCCACTTCTGGCGATGAAATCGTTCCATTGAGTTCCTTATTTGTTCGATACATGGCGCGTAGCAGCATGAGTTCTCCGGATTGTCGAAGTGCAACATTCGGGTCCTCGGCAGAATTTGTGGGTGCCCTCAGACTCTGGTAGCTTGCCAAGTTGTTGATACATGGCGCTTTTGAAGACGTGCGCAGTGCGAAATCCACACGATCTTCTGGTGGCGACTTTCCGTTGCTTGTTCAGGCCCTCGACAAACAGCGGTGGAGATGTCTCCTTGCGCACGACACCAGGCGAGCAGAAGGTTCCGCTGTCCTCGCATCGAGCGGGCAATTTTCTTCATGGCTTCGATCCGCGATCTCATGACGCGGGTGTGCCAGAGACCGGGGTCGTGGGCAGCCCGATCGGGTCGGGCGTCGTCTCCGAACGGATCGAGAGTCTCGTTCCACAGTGACTGCGGGGTGAGGGGGCTTCGGCCCCGGACCCCGCGCACTCCCGCTCGCCCTTCCCTGTGCTGGATCCTGAGCCGAAGCCCCCTCACGCCGCCGGTCACACCTGGTCGACGGCAGCTGCTTTCTGCCTGTCGGGACCCACAGGAACGGCGGGCAATCTGAAAACGGGCGATTTTCTACCCACAGATTCTGCCGAGGACCCCAACATTCTTCGCTCCACGGCGCGGCGAATGCGTCATTCCCTGCGTTCCGTCACCGGCGAGAGCGCAATCCCCGGCGTTTCGCCGTGGCGAAGGTCCACTTCGCGGCATTCCGCAGAGGGCGAGTGCTCGTCCCGGGATCCCGCGGGCGCTCAGCGAGCTACTTCCGGGGTTTCGGAGCGCGGAGCAGGCGGCGCGTGATGTTGAAGAAGCGGTCGGCCGCCTCGCGCAGGTCGGGGGCGCTGCTCGCGGTGAAGCCATAGACTTCGACGCGCTTCCCCTTGAGCTTGAGGTCGCGTACGAGGGGAACGAAGTCTCCGTCTCCCGTGACAAGCACGACGATATCGAGGTGCTCCGCGGTACTGAGCGCGTCGAGCGCCATCTCGAGGTCCCAGTTCCCTTTCGCGCTGCGATCCTGGCGAATGCGCAGTGGCTTGCGCTTGACCTCGTAGGCCTTGGTTTGGAGCAGGTGGATGAAGGCGCTCTGATCGATTTCCTTCGTCTCGACGAGGTAGGCGACGGCGCGCACGAGGTGCCGGCCGGTACACGCGGTGGAGAGGAGCGCGAGGAAGTCCAGGCGGGCGCCCTTCTCCCGTGCCCCGTAGAACATGTTCTGCACGTCCACGAAGACACCCACGCGCGGTTCGTCTTCTCCCCGGATCCGGCTTCGTCTCGGTTTCTTCGCGCTCGTTCCGTTCTGCGCCAAGCCGTCTCGAATCGTTCCCAGTTCGCGGAGGATCTCCGCCTGGGCAGCTGCGGCGGTGCGGGCCTGGGCCTCCTCCATGGAGACGACCTGCTGAAGGAGGCTGGAAAGCTCAGCGATGAGCCGTCCCTGGGTCCGCACGCCTTCCTTCCTGTCGCGCTCACCCTCGCGAAGACGCTCAACAAGGGACGCGTTCCGGCGTTGCTCGGTCGTCAACCGGCGCAGGGCTGAGGTGATCTCGCCGGTGCGTTCCTTGGCCCGGCGTTCCAGGAGATCTTCGACCTTCTTTTTCAGCCGGAGGGCATCCCGTTCGGCCTTCTGGCGCTCGTCCTTCAAGCTGCGCAAGTCCTCGCGCAGCTTGCGGTTTTCGTCGAGCCGCTTGCCGAGGCGTTCTTCCTGGGTGGCGGATCGTTCGAGCGCCCTGCTGAGCTGCGATTCCAGCTGTCGCACCCGGGTCTCGAGCTCCCTGCGTTCCTGTTCGAGTTCTCTGCGGCCGGCCTGGCTCGAGGCGACCTTGGCCGTCCACTTGGGTCGCGAGCCGATCTCTTCGTCGAGGAGTTCCGGGACGATCAGTTCTGCCGCGGCGCGGATCTCCGCCTGGGGGAGGGGGGATCGGTGGGCTCGCGCCAGGCGGTGAAGGATGGTGGCTGCCGAGGGCCCCGGCGAGCGGAGCATTTCGGCGAGTGCCTCGCGAAGGCGGGATTCCTCCCACTTCTCGGGTCGGGGCTCGAGTTTCTCGGAGGCCTGGTCCAGGTGATCGAGGAGTTGCGCGGCGAGTTCCGGGTCCTCGGAAGCCAGGTCGGCGAGCAGTTGTCCCTGCTCCAGGGAGGAGCCATCGCCCGCTTCCCCCGCGACGAGTTGCTCGAGGGCGGCCGGGTCGAGGAGTAGGGCGACGACCAGCCGAAGCCCGTGGGGGCCCAGGCGGTCGTAGTATGTCTCCCAGCTGACCCTCACGTGGATCTCTCCATGCCGATGCGCGGGAAACATACTACCATCCCCGCGGCAGCGAGTGCTTCAGCTGGCTTTGTAAGCTTTTCTTTCTCAACGATTTATGAAAAAGGCTTCCCCCGGTGTATCCTTACCCGCCGCAGGTAGTTCCTGCGGCCAAGAGTGATTGGCGGCCCTGGCCGGGCAACTTGTGGCTTGAGAAGGGGAGAAATGATCGTCGGCTTGGGAATCGACTTCGTCGACCTGGAGAGAGTGCGAGACGTGGTGGAGCGGCATGGTGAGCGTTTCTTCGATCGAATCCTGACCGTGCGCGAGCAGGAGTACTGCAACCAGTACCGCGACCCGGTCCCCCACGCGGCGGCACGCTTCGCCGCGAAGGAGGCTGTTCTCAAGGCACTCGGGACCGGGCTGGCGCAGGGCATTCGCTGGCGGGACATCGAAGTGCTTCGCGAGAAGGATGCTGCTCCAAGGATTCACCTCTCCGGTCGCGCCGCCGAAATCGCTGCGAGCCTGGGGGGGGAGCGGGTTCATCTCTCGCTCTCTCACGATCGGGGGGCGGCCATCGCGGTTGCCATCCTGGAGTCGGACTCGTGATGGGCAGCCGGCTGGCCGCCGCCGGGAAGCGCTGGACCCAGCGTTTCCTCACCGGGATTGCCTGGATCGCCGTGTTCCACCCTTGGGCCGTCCTGACAGGCGTGCTCGTGGTCACCGCATTCTCCGCCTACCTCGCCAGTGGGCTCCAGCTTTCGACAGACATTGATTCGCTGCTTCCGAAAAACGTGAAGTCCGCGGAGCGGATGCGCGAACTCTTCGACCGCTACGGCGGATCGGAACCGATTGTCGTTGCCATCTCCGGCATGGGGGCGGAGGACGTCGAAGACCGTATCGAGATCACGCTGACCATGCGCGAAATGCTGGCCGAGAGCCAACAGGTCGCGGTGGTCGCCGGGATCTTTGGAGAGGATCCCTGGGAATTGCTCGATGGTCCCCAGATCGAATCGCTCCTGCTCTACCTCGACCCTGAGCAGATCGATGGGGTCGTGCAGCATCTCTCCTCCGAGGCCATCGAGGCCAAAATCGAAGAGAACCGCGATACGCTGCGATCCCCGCTTGGACCCGTCGCGGGGCGTCTGATCCGCGAGGACCCGCTAGGATTTCTTTCCCTCGTGCTGGACAAGATCTCCAAGCTGAAAGGTGCCTTGAAGATCGTTCCCCGGGAGGGGGCTCTCGTCACCGAAGATGAGTCCTATGTCCTGCTCCTCATCCGTCCGGAGGGAAGTTCTCACGATCTCGAGGTCGCCCGATCCATGCTCTCGGAGATCGAAGACGTCGGGCGTCGCGCCCTTGAAGAGCTGGACCTGGAGGGCAGTGTCGGGATGGGCCTCGCGCCCGCGGATGCCCCGGAGGGTGCGATTCACATCGGCTTGACGGGTGCTCCAGCGTTGCTCGTGGACTATCACGAGATTCTGCAAAGAGATATTCGTTCGATCTCCGGCGTGGCCTTTCTCGCGGTGCTCGCACTCTTCCTGCTTGCCTTCAGGCGCCTGAGCGGGGTGATCGTAGCGGGTGTCCCGCTGGCCGTTGGTGTCATCTGGTCCATGGCGTTCGCGAGGCTTCTTGTTGGCGAGATCAACGTCTTCACGGCGGGATCGGTCGCGATTCTCTGTGGCCTGGCGATCGACTTCACGATCCACCTCTACAACCGCTATCTCGAGGAGGCTCACTCTGGCCACGACATGTGGCGTGCGTTCCAGGCCTCCCACGGAGAGGCCGGACTCGGCATTCTCGCCGCAGCCGTGACGACGGCGTGGGCGTTCATGGCCGCAGGCATGTCCCGTTTCCGCGGTCTGCGCGACCTGGGATTGATCTGCGCGGCGGGGATCGTGCTCTCCTTGCTCGCAAGCTTCCTGCTCGTGCCCGCGCTGACCGCGATCGCCGCCAGGTTGCGTCCCGGACCGGACAAGCCGAAAGGTTTGGCCAGCTTCGGATTGACGCCGGTCCTGCGCTTTGTGACGCGTCGCCCGAGGACCGTCGTCGCCCTCTCGCTTGTCATCACGGTCCTGCTCGCATGGCCTGCGATCTCGGTCCGGGTGGACGACGATTTTCGCAAGTTCCGGCCGAATTCCGCGCCCAGCATCCAACTCCAACGCGAGTTGGGAACGCGGGCCGGAACCTCCCTCCAGCCGATCGCGGCCCTCGTCTCGGGGCAGAGTGACGATGAGATCCTCGAGGCATCGTCCCGTATCGAACAGGAGTTCACCGCGCTGATCGGTGAGGGAGAGAGCAGCCTCACGGCCGTGATCGGTCCGGCGAGCATCGTGCCTCCTCCGTCGCGGCAGCGCGCCGTGCTCGAGCTCTTGCGCCGGCATCGTGCGGATGGAACGCTGGTTCCCGAGCAGGTCGAGGCGCGATTGCTCGAGTCCCTCGCGCGGAACGGTTTCCGCATGGATCAGCGTGCGAGGACGGCGGCGCGGCGGGTTCGCAAGCTGCTGAGTGTCGACGAGGAACTGACCCTGGCGCGCGCAGAGGAGGGGCCCCTCCACGCGGTGCTGGAGGATCTCCTGGTCGCGCGCCCGGAGGGCGGTCGGGATGCGCTCATTACCGCCTATCCTCGCCCCAATGCCGGGACCACAGCCTTGGTCGCGTCCGCACGGGACGCGGTCGAGCGCAGCGGTGTCCATGCTGATCTCATCGGCGGGAGGATTCTCTCCGCGGAGATCAAGCCGCTGGTCATTCGTGACGGCATCAGGGCGGCGGTGATCTCGGGTGTCGGTGTCCTCCTCATTCTTCTATTGATCCTGCGGCGGCCGATTCTCGTCCTGATGACCTTCGTGCCGTTGCTCGTGAGTGTCTTCGCGTCGGTAGGATTGATGGATGTGATCGGCGTGGACTTCAACCTGGTCAGCATCTCGATGGTGCCGCTGATACTGGGTATCGGCATCGACAATGGCATCCACGTGGTGCACCGGTTCCGTGAGCACGACGGAGAGGACCTGGTCGAGGTCTTCCAGCATACGGGCCGCGGCATCGTGATGACCTCGCTGACGACGATGGTGGGTTTCGGTGCGCTGATCTTCGCCGACTATCCCGGACTGATCTCCTCCGGTGTCCTCGCGATCCTCGGTGTTGGAACAACTCTTGTAGCAGCCGTGACGATCCTCCCGGCGCTCCTGACCCTGATCCGGGTACGCCCCTGATCTTGTTCCGGGAACTCCTCCGGGACGAGACCCCATACCGCCAGGGACGGCCTTGGCCGGCGACGTATGCGACGGCCTTCCGTGTCGGGAGACTAGGTGATCTGAATCAAGCCGCGGCGGACGAGACGGCGGAGCAGGCGGATCGTCTCGGCTTCCTGCATTGGGGCGAGTTCGACAATGTCCTGAATCGATGTTTCTTCGCTCATGCGCGAGAGAATGAAGAACTCTTCTGAACGTAGCGATTCGCCCATCAGCTCTTCCAGTGGGCGCAGCAGGGAGGGTGTTGCGCTGGTCTCGAATTCGTTTGCGTAGACCTTCTCGAGGAACGCCGACTCGGCGTCCTGCAACAGGCTGACGGTCTCCGCATCGTCATCGGGAAGATTGTCGTGAAGGAGCGTTAGTGCGGCCTCGGGGTCGCCCCGTTCGAGGCGTTCCCTTGCGGCGGCCGTCAGGGCGGGTCCCGTCAGGCCGCTCAACTCGCCGTCCGGAGCCTCTCCGGTCACGAGCATCAGTGGCGCACCCTCCAGGGTGACGATCTTCACCAGCGCCAGGCGGTGAGCCTCGTAGAGGAACTTCATCACCGGGAAAGGGCTTGTGTGCATAAGGAAGGCGATCTCGTCGATCGATCGTCGACCATCGAGCATTTCGAGGATTCGGCGTGCCAAGGGATGCTGCAGGATTTCAGGTGGGGGAGGGAGCTCGCTGGGTGCGAGCACGGCGCGGCCGTGGGGCAGCACGGTTCCGATCCGGGCCTTCTCGTCGTGACGGTGCACGCCCCTGAGGAGGACATGGTCTACCGGCAGCGAAATGAGCACGACGTTGGGTCCGGGGCGCTCGCCGGGTTCGAAGGAGAAATCCGCCTCTTCCCATTCGAAGAGCGAGTAGACGATCTCTTCCGTGCGCTCGGCGAGTGCGCCCAGCAGGTCGTCACGTCCGATGAAACCGAGGCGGACGAGGATCTGGCCCAGAAACTCATCCTCTGAGCGTCGTGCGAGAAGGCCGACACGCAGCTGTTCCTCGGTCAGTTTGCCCCGCGCCACGAGCACGTGGCCAAGCATCTCGGTGGGCTGGTTGGATGCTGCGCCGACGATGAGGCCATCCTGGACATAGACCTCCTTGATGACGGTACCCTTGCGGAAGTCGAAGCGTCCGGTCTTCATGCCCCCGGCCACCCACTGCAACAGGTCGGCGAGGTTCATCGTGGAGAGAGATCCATTCAAGCTCATCGTCTGATTGCGCTCATTTCCATGGGTCAGCAGTGCACAGCCCGCCCAAAGCGGCTGGGGGTCACATTATGGCTTCTTCCCGCCGGGGGCAAACAGGAGTGGATCCTTTGGGCTTGGATCGCTAAGTTCAGCGATACCAGCTCGCGCGAATCTCGATGGCCAAAGGAGAGCTTCATGGGCGAAGTCCACGATGCATCCCGACCCGGTGTGGGTGAGGAACAATACCGTATTCCCAAGATCGTGGTCCCCGTTCGGATGGTTCTCGACGGGGGAGCAATTGTCGAAGGCAACATCTACTTGCGCACCGTTGCGGAGGCCCATGCGGGGCGCGAGAAGGTCGTGGACCTGCTCACATCTCCCGAAAAGCAGTTCTTTCCGGTCTGCACCGAGGAGACGGTTCGCCTGGTGCATCAGGCGCGCATCGCCGTTGCGTGGATCGAGGAGCCGGAGGATGCGGATTCCGGGGCGATCCTCGATGAGGTGGACCTGTGCTTCGAGCCGGTCTTCGTTGCCGTCGAACTCGAACTCGCCGGAATGCCCCGAGAAATGGCGCGGATGACGGGCCAGCTCCGCCTCGTGATGCCCCCCGGGCACCAGCGGGTGCTCGACTTCCTCAACCTCGACGAGCCCTTCTTCAGCCTGGAGACAAACCAGGGCACCGCGCTCGTCAACAAACGCTACGTCCTTGATCTCTGGCAGGTCTGAGCGTACGCCTCGAGCATCCTCACTGCTTCAGCCCCAGGCAGCCCCCTGGTGCAGCCGAAGATGTCTCAAGCAGGGCCGGTTGTCAGGAGGACGGTGTCTCCGGGTGAGAGACGTAGCATACTGTCCGCGCGAGTGCGGTAAGCCGCGAACTCAAGGCGCTGAGTGGACGACCAGAGGAAAAAGATGCGATCGTCCCGTCCCTCCTCGTAGCAGTCGTGAAAGGGAATGAATTCGTCCATTCCCGCCAGGCGCAGTGCCGTCTCCGCCTTCGCCCCGAGGGTCCTCCGGAGCCAGCTCCGTGTGACGTTGGTTTCGACGTTCCCGAAGCGATCGACAGCCAGTACCCGCGCCTCGATCGCCTGGGCTGGCGTCAGCACGGGCGTTGTGGGCTGCAGCCTGACGGGGTCGAAGATCTCGAAACCTGCGGCCCTGGGTTCCATGCCGAGGGAGAGCCGGGCGGCGACCGGGGCGAAGAGGTCCCGGCCGTGGAAGGTGGGGTGGATCTCGGTCAGCCCGAGGGAGCTGCTATCAATCGCGAAGGCCCGGGACGCGCCAGCCAGGTCGAGAACGCCGCTGAAGAGGCCGTTGTCCGGTCCCACATAGATTTGTTCCCCTGCACGGATCACGAGGGCGCGCCG
>JANTFM010000022.1 GCA_024763475.1 Acidobacteriota bacterium
GTGGAACTGGCTCCCGGGAGCAAGGTCAGCGGAGACATCGTTTCGCCTCGCATCGCGATTGCCGATGGCGCGCGTTTCAAGGGCAGCGTCGATATGGACCGCTCCAAGGGTGGCGGCAGCGCGAAGAAGCCGGTCGCGCAGCCGGTCGGCGCCGCCTCAAGACCCTCTGGGTCCGGCGCTTCTTGAGCTTTCTTTCCACGTTTTTTAGACGGCACTCCGGCGAGGAGCTACAGCCCGCCGGGAGTGCCGTTATTTCTTCGCAGTCCAAGACTCTGCAGGAACTCCAGTTCCTGATGGACCGCCGACTTGCGGAGGGGGGCACTCCCCAGGTCTTGCTTGTCGGCCCGCCCACGGGGTCTTTGATCGAAGTCTTCAACCAGCGAGGCGGGAGAGTTACCGTCGAGGGAGAGGATCGGCCTTCGCTGCCCCTGGCGCAGGACGACGAGTTCTTCGACATCATCCTCGCTTTCGACTTGCTGGACTTTCTCCCAGATGACGACGTGATCGCGCTGGCTAACGATTGGGCGCGGGTTCTGAAGCCTGGCGGACGGGTTTTTCTCGTGGCCCGTTCTACGCGAGATCGCAGCGCTCGGCGCTTTCGTCCCGAAGGAGGCCCGGAGGGGAGCCTCGTGCTCGTACCCCGGCAAGAGAGCAGCGCCTCGTTTCATCCCCGGGCCAATGCGGAATGGCACAAGGTGACCGGAGTCCTCGAACTCGGGGAGATCGTCCTGCGACGGGATGGTCTGCGAGAAATCTCCCTCAAACGTGTCGCGAGCCTACCGTCGGCCGCTGGGCCCCCAACCCAGGAGTCAGCGCGCTAGAAGGCCCGCGGGTGAGACGACACAGATCGAGTCCCCCGTGGAGCGAAGAATGTTGCACGCCACGTCTGGCGCGGAACGTGTTCCATTGAGTACCGTATTTGTTCGATAGATGACGCGTGGCAGCATGAGTTCGCCGAATCGGCGAGGTGCAACATTCTTCGCTCCACGGCGGATCGAGTCTTCGGCGACGGCGACTGGGTCCGATTTTTGCCGCACTTGCCCGCATCCACCCGGACACATAAGTTCTCCTCCGGCGGATCTGTTCCGCGCCAGGAGACTCTGATGCCCCAGGCGAACATGTTGTCGACCCCCTCACTGCTTCTGGCAGGCCGTCTGGAAGCAATCTCTCTGCCAGATGTCCTGCAGATTCTCGCAGTATCCCGCAGAAGCGGGGTTTTGCGTGTCGACTGCGAGGAACTCTTCGACGTGGGGGAGATCGAGATTTCCGAGGGCCGCATCGTACGCGCTGATGTGAAGCATGGTCCAGAGCGACTCGGCACCGTGTTGGTCCGCCGACAGAGCCTGGAGCCCCGCGTGCTCGGCGAGGCACTCAAGAAGCAGTCTGCGGCCGCGCGATGGAAAGCGCTCGGTACGGTGCTCCTCGAGATGGAGGCCATCGGGCCCGGTGAACTCGCCGAGGGGCTGGTGGAGCAGATCGAGACCGCGATTTCGGTCATGGTCTCGTGGAAGAGCGGAGTCTTTCGTTTCCGCTCCCCTCGCGAAACGCCCCAGCGAGGCGGGGCAGGGTTGCTGGGCGTCTCGCTCGACACCCAGGAGATCCTGCTCGAAGCGGCCCGGCGCTGGGATGAGACGGCGCATTGAGGGTGCCGTCCGCAGCCTGGTGGACATCGGGCGGCGCGTCCCTTCGGGCAGAGATCGATGGGACGAGAAAAGAAAAGCGGCCCGAGCGGGCCGCGTTTTTCGTTTTCAAATGGTGCCGAAGAGAGGACTTGAACCTCCACGAGCTTGCACTCACATGGACCTGAACCATGCGCGTCTACCAATTCCGCCACTTCGGCAACGGCGGGGATTCTAGGCCGAGGCGCAGGATGCGTCAAGGACGAGGCGCGCTCAGGGACCGCATCCGGAGTCAATGCAACCCAAGGCGGTTGCGGATGGCTGCGGCTGCCGGATGACCCGGGGCCAGCTTGACCAGCCGCGTCAGGAGGGCTCGGCCCTCAGCGGGTTGCTGGCCCGGGCCCATGAGCAGTACACCGAACTGCAGGAGGGTCTCGGTGTCCCGGGGATTCGCCGCCAACGCTCTCCTGTAGATCGCGACGGCCTCATCGCTCTCTCCTTTTTGAGTCAGCCTCAGCGCCAACTCCCGCCAGCCGGCGGCCTCCTCCGGTCTTTCATTGGCTCGCGCTCGGAGTCGTGCGATGTGAGCGTCCGAGACACCGGCGGCCCAGGCGAAGTAGGCGTTGTCAGGACGCATCCCGTAGGCGGCGAGCTGTTGTTGGGAGCCTCTCGCGACTTGCCCCGCCTCGCCGAGCCATGCACCTCTCAGCGCCTCGAGCAGAGCGCCCTGCTCCTGCGCGAAAGAGCTCTCGAGGTCCGGCGGGACGGAAGAGTCCTCGAGGAGTTCCTCGAGGGGCAGGAGCGACTTGGTCCACCCGGCGATCGGGGGCAGCGGCGGGCGACGGGAATGTCGAGCGAAGTACTCCACGCGGGGCCGATCGTCGGTCACCGGTGGTGCGTCCGCAGCAATGGCATCGAGCTGCCGGCGTCCGAACATGGCCGTGGCGAGCAGGGCCGAGGGGGACGCGAGGCCGATCTCTTGCAGGGAGTCGTGGACCGATTTCTCCGCGAGCGCCTCGGCGAGCGTCTCCGGGTTGATTCGCAACTCGCGGTCGCTTCCCAGGAGGAGCAGGTCCCGCTCCACCGGAAGAAAGCCCAGCGCCTGCGGGAAGGCGTCGAGGAACGAGCGGATGAGCATCCGGATCTCCGCCTCCGACTGGGAATGGAGTGGAATCCACTGGGCGAGCACCCCTCCCGGCATCAGGCGCCGTCTGCAAAGTTCATAGAACTCTGTCGTGTACAGAGAGACGACTCCGGAGTCTCGAGGGGGAGGTGGCTCGAGGGTGATGATGTCCCAGGGCCTGTTCGACGCCAGGAGGACGTGGCGGCCGTCGTCGACCAGCAGCTTCGTGCGGGGATCCCGGAGGACTCCCTGGCTCACGTCCTCGAAGAGCGGGGCGACGGACACGACCTCCGGAGAGATCTCCGCGATATCGAGTTCTTTGACCTGTTCGTGACTCGCCACCGCGGCTGCCGTCATCCCGGTGCCGAGGCAGATCACGAGCGCTCGCTTCTGCTCCCGGGAGTAAAGCAGGGGCAGGTGCCCGAGCAGGCGCATGTAGCGCTTGGCGTAGAGATGGGTGCCGGTAAGGCTGGTCTGGTTGGTGACCAGGCGCAGAAAATCGAGTTGCTGGAGGTTGTTTTCCTGGATCACCGCGATGGTCTGTACCGGTCCCTCGCGGTAGGCAAGGACCGACTTCCCGCGGAAGTTCCCCAGGAGCCGGTCCCGCACGGGATCCGTGCCCCAGCCCAGGATCAGCCCGAGGGCAGCCAGGGCCGCCACCGCGCTCAGCGTGCGCCTCCGCCCGGAGGCCGGCACGGCGCCGTAGATCGTGACGAGGGCAGCCACGCTGGCCAGGAGGGACAGCGCGCCCAGCGTGCGTGCGGTGCCGATTGCTGGAATGAGGAGGAGGCCGGCAAGGATCGTGCCGGCGACGGCTCCCAGGGTGTTGAGCGCGTAGGCGAGGCCGAATCGTCGTGCCAGACGTTGCGGGGCGAACGCGGCGAGCCGCGCAACCAGGGGCACGACGAAGCCGAGCGCGAGGCTCGCAGGAAGCAGGGCGACGAAGCACGCGGCCAGGAGCGCCGTCCAGGAGCTGCCGTCCTGCCCGAAGATCTCGGCGATCGCCGCGCCCGCAGCGTAGAAGATCTTCCCCTCGAAGACTCGGCGGGAGAAGCCGATGCCCACCGTAAGAAAGGCGAGAGCGATCGCCAGCCACCCACCTGGCAGCATGCTCCGTTCCGCCAGCCGGGCGGCGGCGAGACTGCCGAGGGCGATGCCGATCAGGAATGCCGCGAGCATCAAAGAGAACGCGTAGGCGTTCGAGCCCGCCAGCACGGCGAGAACTCGGTGGGACACGACCTCGAGCGCGAGCCCACAGAGCCCACTGACGAAGAAGGCGAAGCCCGCCGCCAGGAGCGGTGCCGGCAGAGCCGCCGGATTGACAGGGACGGGTGCGGGGCCCGGGCCGTGGGATCTCGACTCGTGGGTTCTCGCAACGCGCAAGGCAAAGGCGGCTGCGGCCAGGGCGACCGCAAGATCTGCGGCTCCGGACACGGCGACCGCGCGGGCGAGTCCCAGGGAGTCAATCAGCCAGAACGCCGCGAGCAGCGTGCCCAGCGCGCCTCCCAAGGTATTGAGTGTGTAGAAGAGGCCGATATCTCTACCGGCAACCCCCCCTGCACTAACAACCCAGCGCGCCAGAAGAGGCAGCGTGGCGCCCATCAGGATCGTGGGAAGGGCGAGGGATGCCGCAGCCAGCAGCGCCCGCGTCAGCAGAGGCAGGGTGGGCAGGTTGCTCTCTCCCGCGAGGGCGGCCGTCCATCTTGGCAACCAGTCGGCGAGCAACGGGATCGAGACGAAAGACCAGACCCCCACGCCGAACTCCGCGGCGGCGAAGAACAGGAGCGCCCGTCGCGGCACACGGTCCGCGAGTCGGCCGGAAAGCCACGAGCCGAGACCAAGGCCAGCCATGAAGGACGCGAGGACGACGATCGCCGCGTAGGAACTGGAGCCGAGGGAGAGGTTGAGCCAGCGGGTCCATACCACCTGGTCGACCAGGGCTGCAGATCCGGACGCCGCGAAGAGCAGCGCGACCAGAAGGCGCTGGGGGAGGGGCAGTCCCGCCGGCACGGGAAGGATTGCGTTTCGGGCCATGGTTCTCCGGGGGGGGTCGCGGGACCCAGAGGAAATCGGGCAGAAGATTCTGAAAAAAACAGGTGGAGTTGGGCGACAATGCTACAGGAAGCCGTGCATGCTCTGCATGGATCTACGATAGGAGGTTCGATGCCGGTGAAGCTACCGTCCCTCGAAGAGATTGAACGAGTCCTCTGTGAAGACCCCGGACGACCGGCGCTCCTGGCACGGGAGATCGCCGACGCACTTCGCCTGCCTGCGAGTGCTCGGGCGCGACTGCGAAGGAGCTTGCAGCGCTACGTATCGGAAGGCCTGCTCGTTTCTGTCCGCGGACGCCGATTCGGCGCGCCGTGTGTCGTTGGTTCCGTGGTCGGTCGATTCCACCGTCATCCGCAGGGCTTCGGGTTCGTGATCCCCGACGAGGCGGGGGTGGCCGATATCTTCGTGCCTCCCGGGCTGCAGGTTGACGCGCTGCATGGCGATATCGTGGCCGCTGTGGTCGAGGACGTGCGTGAGGACGGCAAGCGGCAGGGACGCATTCTGCGTGTGGTGGAGCGCCGCTCCAGCGAGGTCGTCGGCACCTTCATGGGAACCTACAGCGGAGGCGGCATTGTGGAGCCGGTCGAGGCCGCCTATGGATTCGATATCGTCATTGGGAAAGAGCTTAGCCTGGGCGCAGAGTCAGGAGAGATGGTTCGCGTCCTCCTCGATCGCTATCCCGGACGGGACATCTCGGCGCGGGGACGCGTCGTTGAACGCTTGGGACGCCTCAGTGAACCGGGTGTGGACATCGAGGTCCTGATTCGCAAGTACGGCCTGGTTGCGGAGTTCCCCGAGGAGGTCCTTGCCGAGGCCGAATCCCTGCCGAGAGATCCGGAGAGCTGGCCGTTGGGCGGTCGCACAAACTTCACGACGAGTACTGTCGTGACGATCGACGGCAAGACGGCCAAGGACTTCGACGATGGCATCTGCGTCGAGCGCTGTGCG
This sequence comes from Acidobacteriota bacterium, assembly GCA_024763475.1. Lineage (GTDB taxonomy): Bacteria > Acidobacteriota > Polarisedimenticolia > J045 > J045 > JANTFM01. The sequence goes on from JANTFM010000022.1 coordinate 5,743, forward strand.
AACGGTGGCTTCAGGCTCCATGTGCATATTGCGGATGTCTCATTCTTCGTGCGCGAGGGTTCTTTGCTCGATGCGGAGGCCTTGCGGCGCGGGACCAGTACCTACTTCCCGGGACGGGTTCTGCCGATGCTGCCGGAGCGCCTGAGCAACGATCTCTGCTCGCTTCGGCCGGACGAACTGCGCCTGACCCAGGGGGTGAGCCTGGATTACGACGAACGAGGCGTGCAGGTCGGTGCGGCATTCCACAGGGGCTATATCCGCTCGTCGGCCCGTCTGACCTACGAGGAGGTCCACGCCATCGTGGATGAACGCGCTCCCGCGCTCATGCGCCTCCACGCGCCCGTGGTGGACATGCTCGAGAACGCGAGTGCATTGGCAAGGCTGCTCATCGCCCGCAGGGCGGAGCGCGGAGCCGTCGATATTGACCTGCCGGAGATCGTCCTGAAGCTCGATCGGAGGGGCCGAACCACAGACATCGTGGGGCGGAGCAGGGTGCACTCTCACCGCATGATCGAAGAGTTCATGATCGCGGCCAACGAGGCCGTGGGACGTCGTCTGCGCCGCAAGAGGCTGGCTACGCTCTATCGGGTTCATGAACGGCCCGACCCGGAACGGATCTCCCGGATGCTCGAAGCGCTCGAAGGCCTGGGCTACGGAGGTGTTCGGCTCGGTGCGACCGCGAAGCCCCGGGACTACGCGGAACTGGTTCACCTCGCTGCGGGGCAGCCCGAGGAGACGCTCGTCCAACGCTTGATCCTCCGTTCCATGGCCCTTGCCCGCTATGATCCGGAGTGCCTCGGTCACTTCGGCCTTGCCTTGGATCGCTACCTGCATTTCACCTCGCCGATCCGGCGCTATCCGGACCTCGTGGTGCATAGGACGCTGGGCCGGATGCTCGGCGCCAACCCGGAGAGCCCCACCGAGAAGGCCGAACGTCTGGCTCGTCTGCCGGAGCTCGCCGTCGAGTGTTCGCGGCTCGAGCGCCTGGCCGAGGGTGCCGAGCGGGAGGCCGTCGCCTGGAAGTCTGCGGCCTTCATGGCCGATAAGGTCGGTGATGTCTTCCGGGGCCGCGTCGTGGACGTTGCCTCCCACGGGTTGACGGTCGCTCTGGGCAGCCCCTTCGTTGAAGGCCTGGTGCCGGTGAGTCGACTCGGCAAGGACTATTTCCGCTTCGATTCCCGCCGGAGGCGGTTGGTCGGCCGGGATACGGGTCAGGCTTTTCGCTTGGGACAGGAACTGGATCTACGGCTGGACCGCGTGGACGTGCTGGCGCACCAGATCGATTTCACCCTCGTGGGAGCCGTCACGGATTTGGGCAAGCGGACCCGCTCGAAGCACGGGAGCGGGATGCGACGGGGCAAGGGCCAGCAGCGTCCCAAGCCTGCGAGTCGTCGCCGGGGACGCAGAGGAAGGCGTTGAGCGGCCCGCGTCGGACGCACAAAGGCGGCCCGAAGGCCGCCTGGTGTCGACTCTCAGGTCGAGCTGCGCCCAATCCTAGAGCTTGTTGGCAGCGAGCTGGAGCCGCGACTTGTAACGCGAGGCCGTGTTCACGTGCAGCACGCCTGCGCGAGCCGTACGATCCACCAAGCTGAGGGTCTGAGTGAGGAGACCGTCAACCTTGTCCTTTTCGCCCGCGTCGATCGCCGTGCGAAGTTCCTTGATTGCGGAGCGGAGACGGGAGCGCCACCAGCGATTGCGCAGCCTGCGCTTCTCATCCTGACGCGCTCGCTTGGTAGCAGACTTGTGATTCGCCATCGTTCAAACCCCTGCGATGTATCGAGTTATGAGTGAACTGCCGGTAGGCACACAAGCCTCCCCAGCAAAAGTTTTGGTATTGTGCGGGAAGCTTTCCAGCATGTCAAGGCACAGCGCTTAGTCTTGCACGATCCCTTTTCGCCTGAAGTACTCCTGGGCGATGCGGGCCTCGTCCGAGTCCGGCCAGGTTGTGATAACGAACTCGAGAGCCTGGACGGCCTCGGTCGTGCGCCGTGCCTCGAAGAGCGCAATGCCCTTTTTCAGGTGAGCTCGAGGCACCTTACTCCCTTCGGGCCAGTTAGCGATCATCTGGTCGAACGCGGCGACCGCATCGAGATAGCGCTTCATGGCGAAGAGGGTCTCTCCGACCCAGTACTGGGAGTCATCCGCGAGATGTCCTTCGGGGTCGGCACGGAGGACGGCCTCAAAACCGGCGAGCGCAAGGTCGAAGTGCCCGCGGGAATAGTCCGCGTAGGCCGCGCTGAAGAGGTCCTCCGGGGCGGCGTTACCCATGGTGGATGACGCGGTGTTGCCTGGGACGGATCTGGCCTCCTCGCCCGGGGGGGACTGGGGGCTGGGGTCGGATGCCGGAGCACCCTCCTCGACCCAGGAACGCCGAGAATTCCTTCTCGCGGCGCGCAGCTGAGAAAGCGTCTCGTCGAGACGCCCCTGGGTCGCCAGCAGCTGCTCCTCGATGACGCGTAACTCCTCCTGCACGGCCGTGACGCGGGTCACCGCTTCGGCGCAGAGCGCCTGAGTACCCTCTTGCGGGTCTGCCGGCTCCTCCGCCGATTCCAGTCTTGCGAGAATTTGCGCGGAATCCTTCTGTAGTTTGAAGAGCTGATCCTTGATCTGGGAGGCGTCGCTCGTGACTCCGCGTCCCGAGCCTGGGGTTACACAGGCTGACAGCAGCGCCGTGGCGAGCAGAGCAATAAGGACCCTTGTCGATTTCATGGCGTCTCCAACACGAATTCCGCGCGGCGGTTCCTGGACCAGGCCTGTTCGCTGTGGCCGAGTTCGGCGGGGCGCTCCTCGCCATAAGTGATCACCTCCACGCGGTCCATCAGGACGCCGAGGCGAGCCAGGTGGTCTCGCACCGAGCGCGCGCGCTTCGCGCCAAGGTCCATGTTGTACTCGGTCGTGCCCCGCTCATCACAGTGCCCCTCGATGACCACCCGCAATGCGGGATGGAGCACGAGCCAGCGGGCGTTCGCCTCGAGTGTGCGAAGCGCTTCTGCGGACAGTTCGGGGCTGTCCAGCGGGAAGTAGACAGTGTCGAGGACACGCATTCCCTCCGCGATTTCATCTGCAGTCGTCGCGACCTCTTCTCCGAGGTCCTCTGCGACGAGTTCCCGCTCGCCGAAGGCCTCGCCGTTGAGGGTCTCCTCGCTGGCCTCCTGGGCCGAGGGTTCTGTCGCAACCTGGGCCGCAGGCTCCTCAACAGGAGGATTGGTCCCTGGTCCGCTGTTGATCTTGCCTCCGGTCGTCTTGCAGCCGGGACTGGCGAGGATCGCCATCACGAAGAGCAGCGGGATCAGCCACCTGGTCGTCAAACGCATCACGTCATCCTCCGAAGGGGGGCGTCCCCCCGCACGCTATTGTGTCCACTCTTTCACGCTTTGCAACGATCTGGTGAGAAGACGTCCTGGGTTGCCGGGCAGGAGAGTCATCGGCTCAGGGGACTCCAGTCGGGAGTCCAGCTCGGCATGCCCCGGGTCAAACGCCGTTGCTGGGTCCCATCGTCGCGAATGGTGTAGATCGAATACATCCCACTCTGGTTGCTGGCGAAGACCAGATGTCTGCCGTCCGGAGCCCAGCGGGGGTTCTCCTTGTTGCCCCGACCCGACGTGATGATCTTCTCCTCGCCGCTGCTCAGATCGTGAATCACGATCTCGAACCGACCCTTGATCCGGCTGACGAAGGCCAGCCTTCCACCGTCGGGCGACCAGGCCGCGGACTCGTTGTAACGCCCCTCCCAGCTCAAGCGCCGAACACTACTGCCGTCAGCGCTCATGATGTAGATCTGGGGCGTCCCCGAGCGATCGGAGGTGAAGGCGATCTCGCGGCCCGAGGGCGCCCAGCAGGGTGCCGTGTCGATCCCGGGATGCCTTGTCAACCGCGTCTCCGAGTTCCTCGAGAGGTCGTAGAGGTAGATCTCTGAGTTTCCATCGCGGTCGGAAGAAAACACGAGTTGGTCCGCGCCGGGTGCGAAATCCGGAGCGGAGTTCAGTTCCCCTCCAGCAGGGTGCAGAGTCGTCACGTCTCCGTCGTCGGAGAGCAGGTAGATGGACGGCTTTCTTGCGAGATAGGAAAGGAAGGTCAGACGCCTCCCATCGGGCGACCAGGCGGGTGCGAGGTTGATGGTCCCAGTGTTGGTCAAACGGCGCACCCGCGCGCCGTCGTAGTCCATCAGGAAGACTTCTTTGTCCCGCTCGGCCCGGCGAGATACGAAGGCAATCCGTGTCTGTGCGATACCGGGGTTGCCCGTCAAGGCGAGGACAATCTTGTCGGAGGCTGCATGCGCCAGCCGCCGCAGATCCTTGGGAAGCACACCGCCCCACTTCTTGTGCAGCAAGGCCTCGCCCCCGCCGGTTTCGACGACCCTGACTTCAAAGATGACCCCGTCCTTCTTGGGGCGCAGCCCGACGGTCAACAGGTAGGAGGCCCCGACGCTCCTCCATGCCGTGGCGTCTGCATACTTGCCCTCCGGAATGCGGGCCTCGCCCTCGGGGGTCAGCAACGCAAACCATCCCGAGAACGAAAGATCTCCGCGCAGAACCTGCGTGAGTTCAGCCGCATCCGCGGCTCGCGTTCCAGGGTTCGCAACGACCGGTGGGACGGCGAGCGAGATCTTCGTTGCTGCTGAAGCGCTGATGACCCCGGTGAGCTCATCAGGTTCGGACTGTGCGAGGACCGCCCCCGGGAGCATCATCGCCAGCATGACAGCGAGGAGAGAGGGGCGCGCCGTGGCTCTCAGGGATTGACTTCTGCTCATGATTTCAGTGGACTCCGGAGGGGACCAGTTCGAAGACAAAACGTGCGGAGAGACTGCTCTTGTCGTAGCTTCGGGGAAGGGGTGGCAGGCGCCGTAGCGAGGTGACCGCACGCTGCGCGGAGTAGTCAAGTGGAGAATAGCCACTTGGCAGCTGGACACGCGCGCGGTCCACCCGGCCATCCTTCAGAATCGTGAAAGCGACCACGACGCGGCGTGGAGGCGATCCCGCCGGCAGGACGGGGCGCTCCCGCCAGCTTTCGGTCAAGCGAGCGATGACGAGCTGGACATACCAGTCCGCGGTGAAGTGCTCGTCGGTCTCGACTCCAGCGATTCCTCCGGGAATCGGGCCTACCGGCAGAGCATCGCCTGAGGATGCCGTGGCGGGCTCGTTCTGCGTCGGTGGGTCCACTTTGGAGCGCTTCAGCGCCTCCGGTTCCGCCGTCACGCCTTCGAGCTGTTCGCTCACGTTCTTCGGCGCCGTCGCGTCGCTTCGCTTGCTGGGCTTGCTCGGCTTGCGCCGCGGTTTTTCCCTGACCGGCTCTTCCCTTGCCACAGACGGCTTCTGTTTCGCACGAGCCTGCGGCTTGGGAGTCGCCTTGGCTTGCGCCGGTCTAGATGCCGCCGCGGACCCCGCACTGAGTCGCACGGTCATCGCGGGCAGCGGCCGCGTGGTTGCACCGGAGCGCGTCCCCGCGATGAGGACGACGGTCACCAGCAGAAGGTGCAGGCCGAAAGACACGAGCAGGGAGGTCCATTCCTCTCGAGCGGGAAGGAAGATCCGAATGCGCAAGATCACGGAACGAGGCTCAGCGCTGCTTCGCCGGGCGCTTGCCGCTGCTCACCGGGGCCGTGACAAGGGCGACGCGGGAGATCCCGGCGACGCGCAGGGCATCCATTGCCCCGAGAACTCGGCCATAGGCCACCCCCTCATCTCCTTCGAGGTAGACGGCAACTCGCTCTCCGCCACCTCCGTGACGCTTGACCGTTTCAACGAGCAAGTCGTCCACGACCGGCTCGTGCTGAACGTAGAACTGTCCCTGATGATCGACGGTCACCGTGACCCGGTCTTCCTCGATTGCCTCCGAGGAGACAGCCTGAGGCAGCCCGATCTCGATGCCACGGGTCATCATCGGTGCTGACACCATGAAGATGATCAGCAAGACGAGCATCACATCCACGAAAGGGGTGACATTGATTTCGGAGAGGGCTGTTCCTGGCCCGCGCCGGCCGCCGGTCGCCATCTTCTAGCTTACCTTCCTCCGCCGCTTTTGCAGGAGATGAATGAAGTCGTACTGAAACTCCTCCATCTCGATGCTCATGATCCGGATCTGCCTGAGGAAGGAATTGTAGGCCACTGCAGCAGGGATCGCAGCGAAGAGCCCTGCGGCGGTGGCGATCAATGCCTCCGCGATGCCGGGAGCATAGGACTGCATGCTCGCGGCTCCGGTCACACCAATGGTCTGGAAGGAATCCATGATGCCCCATACCGTACCGAAGAGGCCGATGAACGGGGCGGTGCTGGCCGTTGTCGCAAGGAAGGTCAGCGAGCGCTCCATGTCGCGGGTATTGGCGGCAACGCTCCGGGATATCATCCGCTGGACGTCCTCGATCGCAACCTCATCGAGGATGCGGCCAACGTCCGCCCGGGTCTCCATCGAGAGCTGGCTCACCTCGTGAAACGCAGCCTTGAACAGAGCGACGACGGGGGAGCGATGCCATTTCTCCGACAAGTCCCTGAGTTCGGCGAGACGGGCTCCACCATGGAATCTGCTCAGGAAGGATCGCGTCTCCCGATGTGCCCTGCGGAAGCTCCGATAACGCTCGACGATGATGCCCCAGCAAACAAGCGATGCGAGAAGAAGCAGGGCGAGAACGAACTTTCCGATCGGACCGGCGTCGAGAATGAGATCGATGATGCTCGGGCCACCCTGGGCCAGGAGAAGAGCGGCTAGTGACACCTTTGGCACCTCTTGTGTAAGGGAAGCTCAGTCACGCGAAACTAGCACGCCGCGTGCCACCCCGGCAAATCATGGACAGGATCGGGAGGCAGCCAAGCTCGCTGCGACTCGACGAGGTCGGCCCTCCGCGCACTGTCAGCGACTTGCCATGGTCCGCTCTTCCTCTTCGGTGAAGATCTCGAGGATGCGCGCGACGCGGGCGAAGAGGGGGATGGGGTCGGCTTTGCGGATGGCGATCGCCAGACGGGGGAGCCACCGGACGAGGTGCTCGACGAAGACCTTCTGGGTCGCGATGATCTGCTTGAGGGCCTCATCATCTCCCGTCGTGCGGGCTGCCAGCTCGTGACGGCAGAGGTGCTCCATGAACTCGAACTCGGTCGTGATGAAGTCCGAGGGTTCACCGGCCTCTGACGCATCGAGGCCCTGCGCTCGGTACTGTTCGACCACCCACTCGGTGGTGGGGCCCATCAGCTGTCCATCAATGTGCCAGGAGGCGTAAGGGGGTGCGGGAACACCACGTTGCGTATTGATGAAGAGCCTTACGAGCTCGTTCTCCACCTTGCCGCGCTCCCGCAGCGGAAAAAGTTCGAGCAGGCTCTCAACGGCCTCGAGAGTTCCCGCGTAGGCTGTCATCTCTTTGTCATGCCGGCTGGAGGGGAAGGCGAAGGAATCCTCGCCGTCCCCGTTCTCGAGTGGCTCCGGAAGGGCGGAGAAAAGGGGCCCGACGTTCTCATAGATCCAGATCCGGATCCTGAGATCCAGGTCGAGCTCGACCGGAACGTTCGTCGTCGTCTTGTTCTTCTTGCTTGCAGCCATCGCCAATCCTCTCCTGCGAAGGGTAAACTCCGTCCTGTCGTCACCAATGAGTCCCGGGAGGAGGTCCCAGGACGGCCATCATACCGGAGATCGGCATGAATCCAGAAGCTATTCCGCTATCGCCAGAGCGAATTCTCCGCCACATCAAAGATGGCCTGATGATCGTGGATCTGGAAGGTCGGATCCTCTATACCAACGACTCTTTTCGCGAGATGTTCGGTCATGGCGATGTCGATCTCAGGCGAAGAAGATGTTCGGAAGTGTTCGGTCCTGATGAATGTTCCCGGATTCATCCCGGGTCGATCGGACCTTTCTCGGACGAGCCGATCGCTCACTTCAACGTGAAGCTGACGCGCCGGGATGGAGTGGAAGGTGCCTACTGCTTCATGGCCTGCCCGCTGCTCGACGAGTCCGGCGAGGTGATCGCCGTGATGGAGAACTTTCGGGGAATGGACCAGCTGATGGAGATCATTCTCGGTCTCGAGCAGGTCAATGCCGTGATTCAGCAGGAAAAGGAACGGACCGAACAGATCGTCAACTCAATTGGTGACGGGATCTTCACCGTGGACCGGGAGACTCGGCTCCTCTCGTTCTCGCCGAAGATGGAGGAGATCACCGGGATCCGCGCGATCGACGCCATCGGCAAGTTCTGCCGGGATGCCCTGTGCGGCACGAAGTGCGATAGCGACTGCCCGCTGATCTGGACGCTCGAGAACAAGAAGATCGTCGATGGGTGTCGGGAGAAGCTCAGCGGAGCCGGGGGGCGGAAGGTGCCGGTCTCGATCACCACGGCCTTCCTGCGGGACAATAGCGGGCAGGAGATTGGCCTGACGGCTGTCGTGGGGGATCTCTCTGAGGTGGAGCGTCTTCGTTCAGAGTTGAAGGAACGCTATTCCTTCCGCAGCATCATCGGGAGCAGCCGTGCGATGACGGAGGTCTTCCAGGTTATCGAGTCCGTTTCCGATACCGACGCGACGGTGCTGATAACGGGCGACAGCGGAACAGGCAAGGAGCTGGTCGCGCGCGCCATCCATTACGGCTCGGCGCGCGCCAGTGAACCCTTCGTGGTCGTAAACTGTGCCGCACTGAACGATACATTGCTCGAGAGTGAGCTCTTTGGTCACGTCCGCGGGGCCTTTACCGGGGCCGAGCGCGACAAGGAGGGTCGCTTCGAGGCCGCGGACGGTGGGACGCTCTTCCTGGATGAGGTCGGCGACACCTCTCCCGCGATGCAAGCGAAGTTGCTGCGGGTTCTTCAGGAGAAGAGCTTCGAACGGGTAGGAGACAGCAGGACGCATCGGGTCAATGTCAGGGTCCTCGCGGCCACGAATCGGGATCTTGAAGCCCGTGTCGGGGCTGGACAGTTCCGCGAAGACCTGTTTTACCGCTTGAACGTGGTCCCCATCCGGGTGCCTGCGCTGAAGGAGCGACGGGACGACATCCCCCTACTCGTCGACCACTTCATGGAAAAATACGCAAAGAAGTACTACGCAGAGCGCGCCGAGACCTTCGGCGGGGTGACGAATCGAGCTCTTGGTCTGCTGATGGAGTACGGCTGGCCAGGGAACGTGCGAGAACTCGAGCATGCGATCGAATACGCGATGATTTCCGCCCGGAACAACCGAATCGAACGCGCCTATCTCCCCGCGGTGATCCGTGGATTGGCGCTTCCGCCAGGATCGCCGGGTGCCCCGGAGCTTGTGGTGGCGCGGGTAACACCGGGGGGCGGGGAAGAGCAAGGTCTTCGGGAGCTCCTCGAGCGCCACCGTTGGAACGCGTCTCGGGCCGCCAAGGAGCTCGGTATCAGCCGGACGACGCTCTGGCGGCGCATGAAGAAGCATGATCTGCTCCAGAAACACAGCTAGTCTCTGAAACGACCTGTTGCAATGAAACGCATTGTTTCAGACGTGGCGGGCGTTTTGTTTCAACTCGTGCTCACGGCCCGCACGGCCATGAGGTGAACTCTCAGGACAATTCGTTGATAGATAACGAGATCAGCAGCTAATCGTAGCGGGAATCACGATTGGTACGGACCTTGCTTGAGCCGTCCTCCAGTCGATCCGCCAAGTGATGGCGGATCCTTGAGGAAGGAATCACACATGTTGAAGGTCCGGAATATCGCCATTGCACTGCTGCTCGTATCTCCTGCACTTTTCTTCTCCAGTGCCGCCCTGGCCGGCAAGCGGCCGAACCCCAACCGTGGCAAGTCGCTCTTCAAGGCAACCTGCAAGCTCTGCCACATCAAGGACGGGGAGGCGAAGTTCCTTTCGCCGATGAGCAAGACCCAGGCCCAGTGGGAACGTTTCTTCAAGAACGAGAAGAAGATCGGTGCCTGCGTCGATGCCTCGTTCAAGAAAACCGGCACGAAGCTGAGCGCGGATGATCTCAATAACATGTCGTACTACCTGATCAAGCATGCCGCTGATTCCGATCAGCCGGAAACTTGCGGTCAGTAAGGGGAATCACGATGAAACGTCTGATCAACCTGTGCCTGGTGGCCACATTGATCCTCGCCTCGGGCCTTGCTTGGGCCGCGGACAAGGCAACTGAAGAGAAAATCAAGAAACTCGAGAAGGAAATCGAAGACCTCAAGGAGATCGTGGTCGACGAAGAGATCCCGGCACGCCTGGACAAGGTCGAACGTAAGAGCGCCATGGATCGCCTGCTCTTCACCGGCGAACTCAGGGTCGCCGTGGACAACATTGACGGGACGCAGGCTGCTTACTTCAATGGAATGACGCTGCAGAAGGGGCTCGTCGACACGCTCTTCTACACCCAGAGCAGCCCCTTCGGGTTGCCGATGTATGACCCGCTCTACAATCCCGAAGATCCGACCTCGGTCTACGCCGCGCTCGCCGCCAACGTGCAGGAGAACTACGCGGATTACCTCTACTTCACGGATCATTTCACCTTCCAGGACCTCAAGGACAACATGGCGATGTTCCCGCCGGAGATGCAGCAGGCCCTGATGGGGTTGCTCGTTCCTGCGACCTTCGTGCCCGAGCGCGACTACACGAACGACATCATGTACACCACGCGCATGCGCCTGAACGTCAAGGCGGAAGTGACCGAGAACATCAAGTTCGATGGGCGTCTCGTGATGCACAAGGTCTGGGGTGACAGCACCGGCGTCCAGGTCTTCAACGGCCAGCCCAACTCGATGAACATCGATGGCACGACGGTGGGCGTTCCCCACTCAGACCTGGTCCACGTGGATCGCGCATTCTTCAGCTGGAATCATATCGGCGGAACGGGCGTGTACCTTTCGGCTGGCCGTCGTCCCTCGACGTTCGGCCCACCCAAGGAAATTCGGGAAGGTCGTCTGCGGGCAGGCACCCCCACAGGGCATATCGTGGACTTCCAGTTCGATGGGATCACCGCCGGGTGGGTGCTCGACAACGACTGGGGAACGGTTCTCCGTTTCTGTTACGGGCTCGGCTTCGAGAGTGGTTTCGGCAACGGTGACCAGCTCACCGCGCCGGCGGATCGCCTGAAGGACGTGAACCTGGGTGGCTTCAATATCGACGTGTACAACAGCGACCGGATGTTCGTCCAGCTGACCGCTTTCCGCGCCATGGACGTGACCGATGGTTTCACCTCGCTGGTCGTGATGCCCAACGACCCGGTGACCGGGAACCCCATTCCCGGCTCTCCGGTCCTCAGGATGTCCCCCTCGGAGAATCTCGGTGACATGGATCTCTTTGCGTTCTTGGTCGAGCGCACCGATGGGCCGGTCAACTGGTTCGTCTCCTACGCCGCCAACTCCTCTAATCCGGAGAACGTGACCACCCCGTTCGGTGGGCTCTTCTCTGATCCCTTCGACATTCCCGAGAGCCATAGCGGTTCTTCGTTCTACGCGGGTCTCCGCTGGAACCTTCCCAACGACAGGACCCAGCTTGGGCTCGAGTTCAACACGGGAGACGAGTACTGGTTCAACTTCTCCCAGGCGGCCGACGACATCGTGCTTTCGAAGCTGGCCACGCGTGGTGATGTGTGGGAGTTCTACTGGAACCAGCAGCTCAACGATCACGCGATGTTGCGTCTCTCCGCGATCGACTACAACTACGAGTATTCGGGATCCGGCTGGCACCTGGGAGCCCCGAAGGACCTGGCATCGATGCCGGTCCTCGGATTCCCGACCTATAACGATGTGCTGAACATCCGCCTGGCTCTGAATCTGCGCTTCTAGCGAGCAAGAGCCATTTGCGCGACTCCTGAGCGCGTGATCGCGGCCTGACAAGCGGCGGTCACGCGCCGGGACTCTGCCGGGCACCGGAATGCGCCTCGGGCAGGGAACTCCACAGAAGACGCGAAGGGAGAGAAGATGTCGGCCAAGAGACGGACCCGGCCCGTGGGCAGCAGACCGTCCGGGGAAGGGCAGAAGCGCCGCCCGAGAGTTCACGTGGATCGGCGGGGTTTTCTCGGGACCATGGGAACGGCGATCCTTGGAACCACGCTCTATGGATGTACGACCAGGACTCAGATGCTCAAGGCCATCGATAGCCCGCAGGCTCCGCCGGAGCCCGTCGATTCCGTGGCCAAAGCGCGGCACTTCAGTGTCTGTGCAAACTGCGTCAACAAGTGCGGCTTCGAGGCCATCCTCGAGGGAGCGCGTGTTCGCAAACTCGAACCGAATCCGAGTTTCCCGAAGTCACGTTCCATGCTCTGCGCCAAGGGAAACGCCGGTGTCAAGGTGATCCAGGATCCCGACCGGCTCAAGCACCCGTTGATCCGAACCGGTGCGCGTGGAGAGGGCAAGTGGCGTAAGGCCAGTTGGGATGAGGCACTGGACTACTGCGCTCAAAGAATGTCCAAGATCAAGGAGACGTACGGACCCCACGGGATGCTCTTCTCGTCGACCGAAGGCTTCCAGGAGGGCTTCTACACGACCTTCGCCAAGGCTTACGGTTCGCCCAACCTCGTCCGGCATCCCAGTCTCTGCCTGGCCTCGGGCAACGTGGCCTTCTTCACGACCTTCGGCACAGTCCCGGAGTTCGATGTCGAGCATGCCGAGTACATCATCATGTCCGGTGCGAACCGCATGGAGGCCTTCATCACGCCCGACACGACGGACATGATGGAGGGAATCCGCGACGGCCGGCTCAAGGTGGTCTACCTCGATCCGAGGTACACGGTGACGGCCTCGAAGGCAGCAGAGTGGTTGCCGATTCGTCCCGGCACCGACCTGGCCTTCTACCTCGCCATGGCAAACGTGATGGTTCGCGAGAAGCTCTACGCGGCGGGCTTCGTCGCGAAGTACACCCAGGGCTTTGATGAACTGGCTGCCCACGTGGCCCCCTATACGCCCGAGTGGGCCGAAAAGGAATGCGAGATTCCCGCGGAACAAATCCGCCGGATCACCCGTGAGTTCGCGAAAGCTGCGCCACGAGCCATGATCTACAAGGGCCGCCGCACTTCGTGGTACGAGAACGACACCCAGATGCGGCAGGCGATGGCCATCGTCAACGTCCTGGCAGGAAATTGGGATCAGAAGGGCGGCCTGTTGCCGAAGGCGTCCATCAAGCTCGGCAAGCCCGCACTTCCCGAGTTCCCCTGGCCGGACGAGTACCGGATCGACAACATGGAGGAGCGTCACCCGCTCGCGCGGGAGGACGATGGCGCCTACGTGGAACTGCGGCAGCAGGTTCTTGACGATGAGCCCTACCCGGTCCGTGGCTGGATGGTTTACAAGCAGAACCCGCTCCACGGGCTGCCCGATCGCCGGCTGACCATGCAGATGATCGAGAAGATGGAGTTCCTGGCCGTCATCGACATCGTGCCAACGGATACGGCGTGGATGGCGGACGTGATCCTTCCCGAGTCCACCTACCTCGAGCGGACGGATCCGGTGCATGGATTCCACGCGCCCTATCCCTTCCTGGCGCTGCGGAAACAGGTTGTCCCCCCCCAGTTCGAGACACGCGCCTGTCTCGACATCGTCAAGGGGCTCGCAAGTCGAATGGAACTCGACTCCTTCTTCGACTACACGATGGACAGTTACATCGCGGCGCAGCTCGCCGAACCGGGGCTCACGCTGGCGGACTTCGACGAGAATGGCGTCTGGTCGGGAAAGAAGGCACGTAGCTATGGGACGACGCTCGGTGGCGACTATCGCTTCCGGACCCCGAGCGGCAAGATCGAGCTGGCGAACGAGCGCTTCCGCCGGCGCAAGTATGATCCGCTGCCGCACTACACCCCGCCCTCCACGCCGGGCAAAGGCGAACTGCGCCTGCTTCCCGGAAAGCAGGCCTATTTCACCCATGCGTCGAACCAGAACAACCGATGGCTGCACGAGCTGTGCCCCGAGAACCAGCTGTGGATTCATCCGGCGGAAGCGACGCCACGGGGCATCTCTAATGGACAGGACGTCCGCGTGAGGAGTCATGTCGGCCAGGTGGTGATGAAAGTACTCGTCACGGAGAAAATCCGTCGTGATTGCGTGCACATGCCCCACGGTTTCGGACATCGCTCCGGAGGGTTGACCTTGGCCCGAGGCCAAGGTGCGTCAGACCAGGATCTCCTGGAGGCGCGTTTCGATAAGATGACTGGCAACGCGGCATACCACGAGACCTTCGTCACCGTGGAACCCGCGTGAGATGGGGGGCGAATCAGCGATGAGCCAAGACACTGTCCGCTATGGAATGGTGCTCGACACCGCCTCCTGCCTCAACTGCAAGGCCTGCGTTGTGGCCTGCAAGGCAGAAACCGGTGTTCCCCTGGGCTACAGCCGTATCTGGGTTCGAGAGACGACGACGGGGAGCTTCCCACATCCGGTGACGAAGATGGAACCGGGCGCCTGTATGCATTGCACGCAACCGCCGTGCGTCGAGGTCTGCCCCGCGGACGCGACCTTCGTCGACGATTGGGCCATGATCCAGATGCGGACCGAGAACTGCATCGGTTGTGGTGCGTGTATCGAGGAGTGCCCCTACGATGCCCGCTACCTCAACGAGGAGACGGAAAAGGTCGACAAGTGCAGCTTCTGCCGGCCGCGGGTCGAGACTGGCCTGGATCCCGCCTGCGTGACGACCTGCCCGACCAAAGTCCGCGTTTTCGGGAGACTGTCGGACCCGGAAAGCGAGGTCTCGAAACTCCTCGCAACGCGAAAGACCGA
>JANTFM010000023.1 GCA_024763475.1 Acidobacteriota bacterium
GAAAGGGAGGACGCACGAGCCCGGAGTCGCTCACTTCGGTCTGCAGCCGCTGTCACTCGCTGATCCACGCAGGACTCCTGGAGCTCCGCGGCACGGCGCCCGGCAAGCTCACCTGGACACCTCTGGGGGAGACCCTCGGTCTCGAGCCGAAGGCCACGGCTCCGATCGCCACAGACGCTCTCCCGGTGTTCCGGATCGAGTGTGCATCGGCGCACTCTCGCGAGGAATCGACCCACGCGCAGGCGGTGAGCTCGGTGCTGCGCAACCAGGGGTTTCGCAAGGCCGAGGTAGAAGAGAAGATGAGACGCGCCGTCGAGCTGCTTGCCGGCAAGCCCCATGACTTCGGAGAGCTGCTCAAAACGGCCTTTTCCGGCCGGCTCCAGCAACGCTAGGCTGAAGCCGTGCTGTCTTCCTTCGCCTCGCCGCCCTCACCCTACGCGGGAGGCGAGGCGAAGGAAGGCAGCGCGGCGGCCACGGGACCCCGCGCACTCCCGCTTGCCCTTCCCCGTGCTGGATCCTGAGCCGAAGCCCCCTCACGCCTCCAGTCACTCCTGGTCGACGGCAGCTGCTTTCCGCCTGTCGGGACCCACAAGAACAACGGCTAACCTGAAGACGGACGGTTTTCCACTCACAGATTCTGCGGAGTATCCCGTTTTTCGAGATCGAAGAGGCAGACAGCCGCGCCTTTCCGATTGAGCTAAGGACCCACGCAAGGATAGGGTCCCAGGTCTCGCAACCCGTCTCCGGGCCATCCCCGGCCCGGAGATGGCTTGCGAGACCTGGGAAGATATTCCTGCGCGAACCCTACAGTTCGCCTCAACCATGCCGATACGTGCGTTGGGGGGCACTTCACCCTTCTCGCGGCCAGGCGAACGGAAAGCGAGAAGATGGAAAGGAGGCGGACAATGCTGGAAGTGACTCCGCTGAACTCGCTGCCGCAGAATAAGCCGGCAGAGCGGCCGATCGATGATGAGATCGACAAGGCTGCCGAGCGCGATGCGAGAACGCGCGAGACGGTCCGCGAGGAGCCGAACCAGGACAAGGTCGCGCCGTCCAGTTCCGATGCTCATGCAGGGCATGACGGAAACAAGGGCTCGACGCTGGACGTCGTGGGTTAGGTCGGGCTTCCGCGCTCGGTGCGGGCCGACCCCGCAGCTCGAGAGCGGGACCTCAGCCGACGGCGCCGCCAGAAGGCGGCAGTCGCGAAGAGGATGACGGCTGCGGTCGCAAACCACGGCCAGAGGACGCGGACCTTGGGTTCTTCAAGGACGCCGGGGGTTGTCCAGAGCGTGAGGGCCTCTGCGAGTTCCGGATCTTCCCGGATCGTGCGAAGGACCTCTTCGAGGGGCGCTTCTCTCCAGTCAGGCAACGAGTCGATCAGGCGCAAGCGCAGGGCTTCGCTGAGGGGATGGCGGGATAACAGAGCCCAGGGGTGACCGCTGGCGAGGGCCTCCTCCGCGAGGAGCCACGCGCCCTTTTCGGCGCGAGTCGCAGGAGCGGGGAGTGTCGTCAGTCCTACCGCGACGAGTCCAGAGCCGTTGGTCGGGGTGCAGGCGGACAGGTCCTCCGGGCCGAGCCAGCCCCTCGAGTTCATGCTCTCGGGAACCAGCCACCCCGAAGACAGGGGCGAGCGGGAGGACGCGATCCCTGTCCCATGGAACACGGGCCATGTTTCATCCAGGCGGGCCACGGCGCGGGAAATGCCTTGGGGCGAGGACTCGACGCGTTCGAGGGCCGATTCGACGCTTCGCCGCAGCGGACCGTCCAGGCCGGGACCCACCTCACGGATACTCAGCTCCCCGTCGTAGGGGATTCCTCGCCGGCTGATGGGTGTCGGTGCGACGAGGCGCAGGAGAATGCGCTCATCACCGGGTGCGGGACTGAGCCCGCCGGGCGGTGCAGCAGGGCCGAGCCAGTAGATCGTCCGCGCGTTCCCGCAGGGTTCCGACTCGAGAATCTCGGCGCGAGGGGCGGTGGCCGGGTCCATTCCCGGACGGACGGCGAGTGCGGGAGCGAGAGCTTCAGGCGTCGCGAGAACGAGGCAGGCCTTGGCTCCGATCAGCGAGAGCACTTCGTCCAGCCGCCCCGACCACGAGGTGCCGAGGGTCGACCAGCTGCGCGTGGCACGGGAGAGGTTGCGCAGCAGATTCGATCCGGCTCGTGCAGGGCTCACGCCATGGGCGAGTTCTGCTGCGAACGCGATTCCCGGGAGTTCCGTGCTGGCGTCTCCGAAGGCTTCCTCGACAGGAATCAGTTCAACAGGCGTGGCCAGCGGGCTCATGTCCGCTTCCTGGAGATCAAGGAGCCCCTCACGCACGAAGTCCATCGTCTCCTCGAAGTCTCCCGCGTAGAACGCGGCCCGAGACGCGAGCAGGCGAAGGGTCGCAAGGAGACGTCCCGGCGAGGCGCTGCGCGTGCTCGTGGATAGCCTGGCAGCCTCCAGCACGGACTCGTGGTCACCGCGTCTCGCCGCCCAACCCGCTTTGATGAGACTCGCTGCGGTGACCATGACTGCGCTTGGCTGCTCGGGGTCCTCGCCCACGGGATGCGCCAGGATCGCCCTGAGCTGTTGCCGCGCCGGATCCGAGTCGCCACGCAGGAAGACAGCGAGGACGCTCAGGTGAGCCGCACGGTGGGTCAGGCCCGCTTGGAAGAGGGCGTCTGAGAGCCGTTCCACCTTCTCACGCTGCTCCGGACCAGGTTGATCCCTCACGCGGCTCGCAAGAGTGATGGAACGATCGGCCAGAGCCATGCCACGCGGGAGTGTCGTCTCCGAGGCGGTGTCCTCCGCGGGGCCCAGGCCGGTGCTCACACGGGCTCGGGCGCGAATGGATCGCGCGGCTTCCTGCCAATCCGGAGGAAGAGCGTGTGCGTTCTCGAGCAGGGCGATCGCACGGAGCGGCTCGTGCAGGGCGAGAGCTAGTTCCGCTTCGACGACGTGGCGGACGGGCTCAAACGCCCGGTCGCCCTCCAGCGAAGCGAGTGGGCCGAGTGCTCCAAGCAAGGCACGGGCCTCCCCGAGTTCTCCCCCCGCTATCAGGGCCCGTGCGAGCTTGAGCCGCCGCGGGACTCGCAGCTCTGGGACGGTATGGCGTCCCGCAAGCAATCCAACGGCGAGGGCTGCCTGGCGTGCGGCGAGGTTCGCGCGCCCGTCGGCACGAAGCCACTCAGCGTGCAGGGCGAGCAAGTCCGGGTCCTGCGGGTAGCGGGCGATCGATGTCTTCAGGAGTGCCTGCGCCTTCTGGGTCTGGTCCTGGGAGAGCAGGTAGCGGACTCGGAGCGCCGCGAACGCGCTGTCCCGTCCCAGGGCCCGCGCGCGGGCGTCCAGCCACTTGGTGAAACCCGCGGGGTCGTAGGAGGTCTCGGCCAACAACGCAACGAGCAGAGGATGGCGTGCCCCGCAGGTAAGAGCCGAGATCAGCAGTGTGTGGGCTTCGCGCTTTCGTCCCTCTGCATTCAGGATGATGGCACGGCCGACGGAGGCACCGACATCGCGGCGGGTGCGGCGCAGCCGTCGCCACAGTTTCGTCTTGACAGCAGCTGTCTGCTCCTTCCCCCTCTCGAGTGCGACCAAGGCGAGGGCTCGGTGCACAGGAATCGATGCGGGGACCTCGCTGGCGAGTTGCTCGAGGGCTTCAAGGGCTGCGTCCGGTTTGCCCGCATTGTGCAGATGGATTGCCTCGACATAGCGTGCGGTGGAGTCGTCGGCGAAGGCGGGAGCCGCTACGACGCTGAGCAGGACTGCCAGAACGAGGAGGGGCTGGGCGCGATATCGAATTCTCACGGGCGCGTATTCTAACCCGCAGACGCGGGGTCTGCTGCGTCGGCACGGACTTCGCTTGGGGTGGGGAGAGGGGAAAGGTCGGCGCGGCAGGATCCCGGGGCAGGTGGACAGGGTCAGTGGGGGAACTGGGGATCGTAAGCCGCGCCGTGGATAGAGAAGAACGATCGCCGGGTAGGAGCCAGATCTATCGTTCCAAGGCCACTCTCGCACGGAAGAGTCGGTCTTCGTGCTTCTGCGGGGTCTTCCTGCGGTGAGGGCTCAGCGCGTTCCTGCGGAGAACTCCCCGTATCCGACCTCGAGGGCGATGCCGCTCCAGGTCAGACCCGCGCCAAAGGCGACCAGGAGGATGATATCTCCGGGCATCGCGCGGCCCTCTTGTATCAGTTCCGTCAACGCCAGGGGAACCGAGGGGCCCGCCGTGTTTCCGTAGTGTTCGAGGTTGATGACCCAGCGCTCCTGGGGAATCCCGCAGCGCTCGACCATCGAGTTGAGCATACGGAGATTGGCTTGGTGCGGGATCATCCACGCGACCTCTTCTTGCGCGATGCCAGCCTTGGTGCAGAGTTCCTCGATGACGCTCACGCCCTTCTCGACACCGAAACGGTAGATCGCGCGTCCGTCCATTTCGATACCGGAAGCCGCGTCGTGGCGGAAGCCGTTGAGCTGGGGTGGGAACACGCTGCCTCCCGAGGGGACCCGGAAGAACTTGGCCCCCGAGCCATCGCTCCCGAGTGTGGCGGCCAGGACGCGCCAGGGCGGGTCCTGGTGGCTCTCGGCCTGCTCGAGGAAGAGGGCAGAGGCCCCGTCACCGAACACGAGGCGGGTCTTCGGATCGTCCGGACGGATGAACTTGGTTGTCACGTCCGAGGCCACGAACAGGACGTTTCGGAACGCCCCGGTACTCAAGATTGAGCTGGCGGTGAACAGCGCGGCGACGCCTCCCGAACAGGCCCCATTGAGATCAAAGGCTCCCGCGTGGGAAGCTCCGATCGCATGGGCCAGCGCCGGGCCGGTGGGGCAGAGCAGGTGGTCCGGTGTGTAGGTCGACAGGACGACCAGTTCCACGCCGGCAGGATCTTGCCCCGCCCGCTCGAGAGCCTCGACGGCTGCCCGGGCGCCGAGCGAGGAGGTTACGTCTTCGGGTCCCGAGACCCGGCGCTCTTCAATCCCTGTTCGCTTCAGTATCGAAGCGGCCTCCGTGCCCAGCTTCGCCGCGAGTTCTGCGTTGCCAAGGCGACGAGCGGGAAGAGCCTTCCCCATGCCCCGCAGGGCAAATCGCGTGAGTTCCCGTCCCATTTGCCTACCCCTCTGCCGATCAACCGACGGGGTAGAGGTACGATGCTCTCGACTTCAGGTCAACCTTACTAGAACAGAATGTCAGTTTTGCCAACAAGGACCAGGACGGCCCCGTGGAGACCTGGTGCGCACTTCGGCCTCCCGGCAGCCCAAGAGTTGGTGTACGGTAACGGTTTACGAGGAGCGAAGCTTGGCAGGTGAAGTCATTCTGCCCGCCCCGCGAGGCGGCATGGGCGCGATGCTGAGGCGGATGGGTGCCCCCATCCGATCGGCCCTCCTGTGGGGAGCGGGTGCCGCGCTGGTCGGTGCGCTCGTCGGTTTGACCCTCGAAATGCTCACGCACCTCAACGAGGGGCAGTATCAGGGTGGCGGGGATCCTTTCGACTGGTGGTTCGTTTGGCAGAGCGTGCTCTCCGCCGAAGCTGTGTGCCTTTGCGCGATCGTCGTCGTGCGCTACACCCTCCCTCAGTACGACGGTATGGCGGCTCTTTCGCGCTATGCCCTGATCATGGTCTCCCTGCTGGGCGGGACCTTCGTGGCGACGGCGTTCTCGCTCCTGACGCGTCCCGCCGTCTTGATCGCGCGGCCGATGACTTTCCTGGCGCTGGCCATCATGAACTCCCTGCTGGCGATGATGCTCGGGGCGAGTCTGATCACCTGGGAGACGCTGCGGAGGAGCCTCGAGAAGAGCTACGAGCAGTTGCGGGAAAAAGAGGCCATCGAACGCGAGATGTCGGTGGCCCGCGAGGTGCAGCGGGATCTCCTTCCGGATGGCCCGCCCGTCGTCCCGGGATACGATGTCGCGTTCGTCTGCCGCTCCGCGGAAGCTGTCGGGGGCGATACCGTGGATTTTGTTCCCCTCCCAGGGGAGCGCCTGGGATTGGTCATCGGGGATGTCGTCGGCAAGGGAATCGCTGCGGCATTGCAGATGGCAAACGTGCAGGCACTCGTCCGCGCCCTTGCGCCGCTTGAGGAGAACCCGCAGCGGCTCAATACACTGATCAGCGAAGCCGTCGGCGCCCGCATGAAGCCGGGACGTTTCATCACGCTGGCCTACGTCATGCTCGATCCGCCGAGCGGGTCCCTGCGTTACTCGCTGGCGGGTCACCACCCCCCGATCATCTTCGGCCCTCAGGGCACACGCGAGCTGGAACGGGGCGGGCTGCCCCTCGGCATTCTTGCCGGGATTCCCTACGAGGAAGGCAGCGACTGTCTCCAGCCGGGAGAGTCGATGATCCTGTTCACGGATGGAGTGATCGAGGCACCGCCGGAGGATGGAAGCGACGACGAGTTCGGCAAGGATCGCGTCGTGGCCATCGGCGAGTCCGCCTATCGATTCCACCCGCAGGAGATGCTCGAGCGGATACTCAGCGAACTCGACAGCTTCCGCGGACGGCTCCCTGCGTTCGACGATACAACGCTGGTCATCGTGCGTCGGCTGCCGGTCAGCGAGGCCTCATGAGCGCCTCGATTCCATCTTCCGCATCGCGCCATCGACGCCCTGTGCTGCAGTTTGCCGTGGAGTATGGCTTGGCAGGCCTCGGCGGAGCCGGCGTTGGTGCCCTGGTCGCCCTGGTGGCCTCCGTGCTGGAAAAGGAGCGGATCGAGTCACCACTGGTACTGCTAGGTGTTCTCAGCGGCCTGGTGACCGGCATCATCGCCGCCAGCTTCGGCCGCGAACTCCTTCCCCGGCTGAAGGGATTCACGCTTCCGCTTCGCGGCGCGTTAATGGTCTTCTCCCTCGCCGGGGCCGCATTTGCCATCACGGCGCTCTGGTTCTGGGTCTACCCCTGGTACGTCGTTCATTCCCTGAGAAGCGTCATGCTGGTGGGTGCGATCAACGGAATTCTCGCTGTCGTGACCGGCGCGCTGGTCTTCGTGTACGAGGACCTGGTGCGTCGCCTGGCCAAGGTGCGAGAGCAGTTGGCGGCAGAAAGGCTGGCCCAGGCGGAGGCGAGCGAGCGAATGGCTCGAGCCGAGCTGCACGCACTGCAGGCGAGGATCAATCCGCACTTTTTCTTCAACGCACTCAATACCGCGGTGGCCTACGTCCGCGAGGATGCGGAATACGCGGAGCAGCTCCTCGTGCGCTTCTCGGATCTGTTTCGCTATGCCTTCCGCCGTGGCCGCGAGCGCACGGTTCCACTCGAGGCGGAATTCGCTTTTGTTCATGACTACCTCGAGATCGAGAGCGCCCGCTTCGGTGAGCGATTCAGCTTCGAGGTGCACTACGAACCAGAGCTCGGTGCCGAGCCGCTTCCACCTCTCATCCTGCAGCCTCTCGTGGAGAATGCCGTTCTCCATGGTAGGGATCGGCAGACGGGTTCTGGCCGCGTCAAGGTCAGCGCCATGATCGAGGGTGACGCGCGAATCGTGCTCGAGGTCCGGGACCACGGGCCGGGACCGGGCGAGGCAGCGCACGAAGTGCGCCGCGGACACGCGCTGGAGAATATCAAAGCAAGAATCGAGGCGTTTCGGGAGGGCACGCTCGAGATCGTGGCCGCCCCGGAGGGCAGGGGAACCCGCGCCCGGATCACGCTGCCGCTATCAGGTCCCACAGCGGGCCGTGCCGGCAACGCAGTTGTTGGAGGATGAGGTGATGACCTTGAGAGCAGTGATCGTCGAAGATGAGCCACCTGCAAGACGTCGGCTGATTCGTTTGCTGGGCGAGACCGGTCAGGTCGAGGTCGTAGCCGAGGCGGATACCGTTCGGGACGCAGTGGCGAAGATCCAGAAGGCCGACGCGGATGTTGTCTTTCTCGACATCGAGATACCGGGCGGGAATGGATTCGATGTACTGATCCGCCTCGGGGAGATTCCACCCGTGATCTTCGTCACCGCCTACGATGAGTACGCCGTTCGCGCTTTCCAGGAAGATGCCGTCGACTATATCGTCAAGCCTGTGACCGTCGAGCGTCTTTCGGAGGCGCTTGAACGCGTCCGCAGGCGTCTCGAGAAAGAAAAGATCCAGGAGGGTCTTCCCGCGATGCTCGCGAGAAGGACCGGGATGCCGGCACGGATCGTCGCACGTCGCCGGGGCCGGATCGTTCTCCTTGATCCAAGCGAGATCTCGCATGTCAGCGCGGATCACACGCTCGTCTTCGCGTGGAGGGAGGGACAGTCCTACCTCGTCCCTCGGACCCTCCAGGACCTCGAGAGCGAGTTGTCGAAGTTCGGGTTCCGCCGCACGCATCGCTCCGCACTAGTCAACCTCGCGCATGTCGCCTCGGTTCAGCCGGCGGACTCGGGGAACTTTATTCTCGAACTCTCCGGTTCCGAGGGATCGACGGTGCCGCTGAGCCGCCGCCGCGCGCGGGAGCTGCGGCAGGAGATAGGATTCTGATGGATACGCAACGCCTTGCCACCCGGGTGATTCCGCGGACCGTTCGCACGAGGGTCGTGGACCATTCACGACTCGGGCCGTGTCTTTTCCCCTGCGAGGTGTTCTTGTTGTCAGCAGCGAGCCGCTCGCCCGGGTTTGCTGCAGGGAGTTCACGATGAGTGGCAGGAAGTGGTGGAGCATACTCGCGCTGGTGATGACGGCGGCGCCAGCTCTGGCTCAGATTCAGGTGAAGATCGGCGATGCCGATCTACCCGCCCGGCGCAGCCAGCTGGGGGGCATCTATTTCGAGTCCGGCGAGTCGGTGCGTATTGTCTCGGATGATGTTATTGACGGGGACCTGCTGGCCTTCGCGCCGAACTCGTTCAATCTTAACGGGACCGTCCGGGGTGACCTCAGTGTCGTCTCGATGTTGGTCTTCGTCAGTGGACCGATTGGTGGGGATTTGGACGTTGTGGCCTCCGAGCTCAACGTGGACGGGACGATTGGAGACGGTGCGCGAATCCTCTCCCAGAACCTGCACCTTTCCGGTGAAGTGGGTGGCAACGTCATGGTCTGGGGCAAGACGCTCACCTTCGAACCCTCGTCCCGCGTGGGGGGCACCCTCCTGGCGAAAG
Source organism: Acidobacteriota bacterium (assembly GCA_024763475.1). Classification (GTDB taxonomy): domain Bacteria; phylum Acidobacteriota; class Polarisedimenticolia; order J045; family J045; genus JANTFM01. The sequence goes on from JANTFM010000023.1 coordinate 9,038, forward strand.
GAGGGCGCGTGAATTTGGCGGGAAGCTTCGAAGGGCCGGTGCAGATCGGTCCCGCCGGTGTCGTCGTGATCTCCGGCCGTTTTCTTGGCGACCTGCATATCAACTGCGATACGCTGCGCTTCGAGCCCGGTGCTTCGATCGAGGGCAACCTGGTCTACAGCTCGCGCAACGATGTGGGCGTTCCCGAAGGGGTTGTTTCCGGGGTCGTCAAGCGCGAAGAGAAGGCGCCTGAGGTGGAGGAATGTGCCCAAGAGGACGAGGGGTTCTCCCTCGCCGTCCGGATCTTTATCGGCATCTACCTCGCTCTCGTCTCGCTGGTCGCCGGCGGGTTGATGATTCTCTTCTTCCGACCATTCGTGGAAGGGGCGTTGTTCTGCTCGTTAGGTGGCGCGAAGCTCGTGATGTCCTTCGGTACCGGCCTCGTGGCGCTCTTGGTCATGCTCTTCTTTGGCGTACTCTGCATTTTCCTGATTCCGTTCTCTCTCGGCCTGTGGGCCGCCCTTGGCACGCTGATCTACTTCGGAGGACTGGTGGGCAAGGCCATCCTGGGTCATGCCTTGCTCTGCCCCCTTTTCCGGCGTGGGCCCCATCCGCTCCTCGCGCTTCTCGCCGGGATCGCACTCGTCATGCTGATCGGGTTCATTCCGTATCTTGGCACCGCGTTCTGGGCGATCGTGACCATCACCGGAGTCGGGGCCTGCCTGTTGCAGATCCGCGCGGGTGGGCGCAGCGAGGACGCAGGATGTCAGGCGGAGCCGGTGGCGCCCCTGCTGAACGACCAGAGTTGAGCGCTGGCCGTGTCCCCGGGCCGGGATGACGTGTATCATCCCGGCCATGGAACTGCATCTCTACAACACGCTCACCCGCCGTATCGAAGCTTTCGAACCGCTCACTGAGGGCAAGGTCGGCATGTACCATTGCGGGCCGACGGTCTACCAGCGGCCCCACATCGGGAACTACCGCGCCTTTCTCTTCGCCGACCTGTTGCGCCGTGCGCTCGAGCTCCAGGGTCTTGAGGTCCTTCAGGTGATGAACCTCACCGATGTGGGGCACCTGACCGACGATGCGGATGACGGGGAGGACAAGATGGAGGTCCAGGCGAGGAAGGACAAGATCGACCCCTGGAAGTTGGTCGAGCGGGTCTCGGCGCAGTTCTTCTCGGACCTCGAGGCTCTCGGCATCAAGCCCGCACACCACTACCCACGCGCCACGGAGCATATTCCCGAGATGGTCGAGATGGTCGAGGCGTTGCTCGGGAAAGGTCACGCCTATCGCGTGGGCGACAATATCTACTTCGACGTGCACTCCTTCCCTGCCTACGGACGTCTGTCGGGAAATCGGATCGATGAGTTGGAGGCCGGAGCCCGGCTCGAAGTGAACGATGAGAAGAAGCATCCCGCGGACTTCGCGCTCTGGAAATCGGATCCGCATCACATCATGAAGTGGAACACGGCGTTCGGTCCGAATGGTTTCCCCGGTTGGCACATCGAATGTTCAGCCATGTCACAGAAGTACCTGGGCCCTCACTTCGACATTCATACGGGTGGAGAGGACAACGTCTTCCCGCACCATGAGTGTGAGATCGCGCAGTCGGTCTGCGCCAACGACAAGCCCTTCGTCAATCTCTGGATGCATACGCGTTTTCTGCAGGTCGACGGCGGGAAGATGTCCAAGTCGCTCGGCAACGTCTACCTGCTGGACGACCTCGAAGAGAAGGGATTCTCGCCACTCGATTTCCGCTTCCTCGTGCTGCGCTCTCACTATCGGGGTCAGCTCAATTTCACCTGGGAGGCGCTTGCGGGAGCGGCGGAGGCACGGCGCAACCTGCGTGATTTCCGTGGCCGGCTTGGCGCCCAGGCCGGCGGCACTCCGCCCGGTGAGTCGGCTCGCGTGGTGCAAGCCGACCAGGCGTTCCGGCGCGCTCTTTCCGATGACCTGAACACCTCCGCAGCCCTCGCGGCGGTGTTCGAGTTGCGCAACTACACGCTGCGGGAAGGCCTGGATGCGTCGGCTGCCGCGTCGGCTCTGGCCTTCCTCGAGGAAACGGTCGATTCCGTGCTCGGCATCTTCGATCCGGAGGACGCAAGAGACGATGCGCTGAGCGATGCACGGGTGGAGGCGCTCATCAGGGAGCGTACCGAGGCGCGGGCGTCGAAGGACTGGGCAAGGGCGGATGAGATTCGGGACGAGCTGCAGGCGAAGGGCATCGTCCTCGAGGACCGCCCCGACGGACTGCACTGGCACCGAAACTAGCCAGAGTCCGAGCCGCTCGCTCATGATCAGCCTCGAAGCCATCACGAGAGACGTGGGCGGTCGGACCCTCTTCGCCGAGATCTGGTGGACGATCAATCCGGGCGAACGCATCGGGCTGGTGGGTCCCAACGGCTGTGGGAAGAGCACTCTGCTGCGGATCATCGCCGGGTTGGGTGAGCCGGATGCCGGGACGATCCGTCGCCGGCCCCACACCCAGGTCTCCTACCTGCCCCAGGAGGTTGAAGCCGAGATCTGCGAGGACACGACGGTCCTCGACGCGGCGCTCGCCGGTGCGGAGCATGTGCGTGAGATCGGCAGGGACTGCGACCGCCTGGCGGAGCGCATGGCGGCCCTGGCTGCCAAGGGAACTGCCGAGGAGGAACTCCATCGGGTCTCCGAGGAGTACGGATCCCGCCGTGCGCTCTTCGAGTGGGCCGGCGGGGACGGCCTGGAGGCCCGCGCGCGAATCGTCTTGGGGGGGCTTGGCTTCCGCGGCGACGATCTTCACGCCTCCGTGATGACTCTCTCCGGCGGATGGCGGATGCGGGTCCTGATGGCTCGTATGCTGCTCTCCGGGGCCGATCTCATGCTGCTCGACGAACCGACGAACCATCTCGATCTGGACGCGCTGGAATGGCTGGAAGGCTATCTCTCCACCTCGCCTTCCGCGGTGATCGTGGTCAGCCACGATCGCTTCTTCCTCGATCGGGTGGTGGTCTCCATTGCGGACCTGGTGGGCGAAAAACTGCGTTTGACGGCCGGCAGCTACTCGGCGTGGGTGCGTGCCCGGCAGCTGGAACGGGAACAGACCGAACGGCGGGCGGCCCAACTCGCCCAGGAAGAGGCTCGTCTCGAGCGCTTCGTCGAGCGCTTCGGTGCCAAGGCGACGAAGGCCGCGCAGGCCACGGATCGCAAGCGAGCGCTCGGGCGGGTGCGAGAAGAGAAGTCCCGGCTGACTCGCGACCCTTCCTGGGGCTGGACCTTTCGCTGGCCCGAGGCGCTGCCGAGCCCGGACATTCAGGCCACGCTCGAAGGCGTGAGCAAGCGTTACGGCGAGACGGAGGTGTTCGCAGAGATTGGTCTCGAGATTCGCCGGGGGGAACGTCTTGCGATCCTGGGGCCGAACGGGGCGGGCAAGACGACGCTCCTGAGGATCCTGGCCGGCGAGGAGCTGGCGAGCGGAGGACGGCGCCTTCTTGCGCCGGGGCTCGTGATCGGACGATTCGCCCAGCACCAGCTCGAGACGATGGATCCCGCGCGTACCGTGCTTGAGGAGGCCTCCCGCGGAGCGCCCTCCAAGCGGCCCGAAGAACTCCGCAAGGCGCTCGGCAGTCTCGGGCTCACCGAGGAACACGTCAGCCGGCCCGTGGGAACCTTGTCTGGCGGGGAGCGTTCGCGACTCGCGCTCGCCCGTCTGCTGTTGAACCCCTGCGCGATGCTGTTGCTCGACGAGCCGACCAATCATCTAGACCTTCCCCTGCGCGAGGCTCTCGAACGGGCGCTGATGGACTGGGAGGGAACCCTGCTGGTTGTCAGCCACGACCGGGCGTTTCTCTCGAAACTGACCCGGGGCGCGCTCGTCGTCGAGCGCGGGGGGCTGCAACGCATCACCGGAGGCTGGCAGGAGTGGATGGCTTGGCGGGCCGCAAGGGAAACGCCGGACCGCAGGGACGCAGGCCCGGATGCCAAGGTCCATGAGAAGTCCCGGGAGGGACGCCGGGAACGCGCGGCCGCCCTCCAGGAGCGCAGCCGTCGCCTTCGCCCCTTGCGGGAGGACGTCGCGCGGCTCGAAGCGGAGGTCGAAACGGCGAGTGCGCGCCTGAACCAGGTGGATCGCGACCTGGCGGATCCGTCCCTCCATTCCGATGGCCTTCGGATGCGGGACTTGGGCCAGGAGCGGGGCGAACTCGTCGCCCGACTGGCTGAGCTCGAGGAGTGTTGGGCCGAAGCGGCCCAGGAACTCGAGGACCTTCTTCCTTAGCGCCCCGTCCGCCCAGGTTGTCTATGAAGCTCCGTCGGCTGCGCGCGCGGAACGAAACGCTATGTATCACCGGCTTGGCAAGCTACCAGAGCCGGAGGGAACCCACAGATTCTGCCGAGGACCCGGCGTTTTCCTTCCGCTCAGACTCCCGGCCCGGGGAGTGGCTCGGGGCACTGCCGGGCTTCGGCGCGGGTCTTGCAAGGGTTTGTCCGTAGACCTGTGTGGATTCGCAACAGCGTTCGGGAGAAAAAAAGCAATTTGCCCTCAGGCCCACTCCCTGACTAGATTAGAGAGTTGTACGGAGTTGTCCGGCAGCGTTCGAGAGACGTGTGACTGATCCGGCTGGTCCCTGGCACGAAGGGACAGTGAGTGGAGAGAAGCTGATGACGCGAGCTTACGGGACTGCGTTGGCGATCCTGTTGACCGGGCTCCTGGCGACGAGCCAGGTCCAGGCAGAAGACCTGACGGGGCGATTCGCAGCAAGTGCTGGCCTGCTACAGAGCGGCGGGACCTCCGAACCCATTACGGGGGGTCTTGGATTCGAAGTCGGCGCTTGGTTTGTTCTCGCGGAATCGGTGGACATCGGTGTTCGTATTTCGTCGGTATCGTTCGATTCTGACGGACTCGCGTTTGACGAGGCTCCTTCGCTGATGTCGGGAAGTGGGTCGGCCGCCATCGCGGACTTCGCCATTCGCTGGTACCCCCTCGGATCCGATCGCGCCTTCTTTCCCTTCGTGGGCCTCAGCGCCGGCTTCGTTTTTGCCGACAGCTTCACGGCGGATACCGTGGAGTTTCCGGATCTCGGCATCGTGCTCGATACGGACTGGTCGATCGACAGTGTCGGCTACGGAGCGGAGATCGGGGTCCGCTACGATTTCGCGGATGATCTTTGGTTCGTCGAGGGGGGGCTGCGCTACGTCCTTCTCGGAGCCCAGAGCACGGGCACCTTCGAAGTTGTTCCGACGATTACGAGATCGAGACTCGTGGACACCCCGCTCGATTCCTATCGCCTGGCCCTGCACGTCGGTCGCTACTTCTAGGAGAGACACACCATGCCGAAGACCCGCCTGAAGATCTCGATTCCGCTGGTAGCGATCGCCGTGTCCTGTCTCTCGTTCCTGGCTCCCTGCTTCGGGGCCGGCGAGGCGAGGCGAGTGCGCCCGGGAGACGCGCAGCGTTCGCGCATCATCCGGACCCTGGATCCCCGGCCTGAGGATCCGTCCGAGACCGCGACGGTGTCGCGCAGAGCCTCATCCTCGCCGCGCCGGACGGAACTCTCGACCTTGCGCTCGAACCTGTTGCGCCGCATGCGCCGCACGCTGAATCTCGGTCCGGGCGGGCAGAATGAGGGGGCCCGCCAGGTCCGCCAGGTCCGGGCCAAGGCTCTCTCGAACAGGCGGAGAACGGACGGCCCCGGGCGTTTCTCCCATACGCTCCGTGGCTTGATGATCTCCGCAGAGAAAGGGGAGCCCCTTCCGGCCCACCGGCTCGGGGACGCGGCACTGGAACTCCTGCGTGGCGACGAGCTGAAGATCGATTTCCTGCTCGGCGCGGGAGACATTGCGCGTGTGCGGGGCGAGATCGAGGCGTTGGGTGGAGAGTTCGTGCGAGGAGACGAGCGGCGTCTCGTCGCGTGGGTGCCCTATGAGAAGCTGGGAGAACTCAAGCAGCTGCGGGGTGTGCAGGCGGCACGCCTGGGCGGCCGCTTCCCCAATGGCTCCGGCGTTCGCAGGATGCGCAGTGCAGCGCCGACGACCCTCAAGACGGGGCAGGTCGAATCCGAGGCCATCGGCTGGTCCGGTGCTGACGAGTGGCAGGCCTTCGACAGCGCAGCCCACGGGATCGAGCGCGACCTGCCCGTGCGCGTCGCGATTATCGACATGGGCTTCCTGGGCTACGAGGACCTTCTCGGTTCGGATCTCCCCGCGAGCGTCACCACGCGCGACTTCGCGTCGAGCTGGGACATCGAGGGTTGCCTCGACGGAAACCCGCTCGATCCCTGTGTTGCGACGGGAACCGCCCTGGCGGAGATCGTCTCCGACATGGACCCGCTGGTCGAACTGACCCTGATCGCCGTGGACCCGGAGGACATGGGGTCCATGCGGGATGCGGTGGACTACCTGCTCGGTGGGGGGGCAGCGCGGGCCGACATCGTGCTGAACGGCCTGGTCTGGTCTCCCGGTTTCTACGGTGACGGTTTTGGCAGCGGGATGTTCAACGGCATGATCAGCGAGGCGATCGCGGCGGACATCATGTGGGTCAACGATACCGGTGATCTCGACTACCTGCTCTTCCTGCTGTATGCGAATGATATCGCCGGAGGGCTGCCAGCCGTCGTGGGCCACTGGACGGGATCCTTCGTGGATGACTACGACCACTTCTTCCACAACACCTTCGAGCTCGATGGGTACATGGATCGCTGGTTTGCCGATCAGGACCCCACCACCGGGGATACCTGGTTGAGCGAGTTCTGTCTCGGGGCCGGAGATGTGCTCTATCTCGATCTTGTCTGGAGCAACTGGATCGACGCCAACGGCAACGGCATTCCGGAGACAGAGGACGACTACAGTCTCGACGTCATTGCGCGGACGGACGAGGGCCAGATCGTCATCTTCGACTCCTCTCGCTTCATTGCGAGCAACTACCAGGGAGGCGAGGAGGGCGACTACCCGTGGGACTCCTTCCTCGTCGCGAATGGCAGCGCGGAAACCCAGTGCTATGAACTGGCGATCTATAACGAGTTCGCCGACGGCGACGACGACTTCCATCTCTTCTGGGCGGGAGACAGCGACGCGCTGCCGGGGACGGTCTCGGCCGCGTTCCAGGGGCCGGCCTTCGTGGGTCATGGGGACCGGATGATTCCCGCCGATACCGAGGGCGTGTTCGCGGTGGGCACGATGAAGATGACCGGCGAAGTCGAGGAATTCAGCCTGTACGGTCTTGAGGGCGAAGGCCGGCCCGGGCTCTGTGCCCCGGCCGACGTGAGGACCCGCAGTTTCGGGACAGGCGGCTTCGCGACCTCGTTCTCGGCGGCCCACGTGGCGGGCGCGACGAGCCTGCTGATGAGCAAGCTGGGGTTTGTGACCTACGCTGAAGCGATGGAGCTTCTCGAAGCCCGCGCTCGCGACATCCAGGAGGATACGACGGGTGTCATGTGTGGCAGCGGGGGGCTGTGCCTGTTGACGGGTCAGTGCCCATAGCCGAAGGACTCGTGCCTGGTCCGGGCCAAGGGAACATCGGACGCGGACATTCCCGGTCGTTTCTCCGCGGAACCTGCCTGCGCAAGCAACCCGCGTGCCCGTTTCGCGTTTTTCTCCCAAACGTGGGATGATTCGCGCAGTTGCCGCGGATCTTGCTCGCGGGGGAGAGGGTATGGCCAGGATTCTCATCATCGAGGACGAAGAGTCGATCAGGAAGCTCTTCCGCACGATTCTCGAGCGCGAGGGATACGAGGTTGACATCGCCGCCGACGGCGAGATCGGCTTGCGCATGCAGCGTGCGAACCCGGCGGATCTGATCATCACCGACATGTTCATGCCCGAGAAGGAAGGCATCGAGACGATCATGGATCTCAAGCGGGAGAACCCAGGAATCAAGATCATCGCGATCTCCGGCGGAGGGGCCCAAGGCAACCTCGACTACCTCTCTATTGCGCGCAATCTCGGGGCCGCCAAGACCCTCGCGAAGCCGATTCCCCGGCTCGACCTGATCGCGGCTGTCGAGGAAGTCTTAGCTTAGCCCCGATGGATCGAGTCGAACGCGCGCGAGCAGCGATACGCCAGGGGGATGCGTCCCGTGCGATGGCCTTGCTCGAGTCGGCTCTCGCGGAGAACTCGGGCAACGCGGCGGCTCACGAGCTGCTGGGAGCGCTTCACGCGGGACATGCAGACCTCGGGTCGGCCCGTTCGCATCTCGAGCGTGCGGTGGAACTCCTCCCGTCGCGGCCGGAATCCCGCTCGCTCCTGGGGAACGTCCTCAAGCGCTTGGGACGCTATGAAGAAGCGCTCGCACAGCACGGAGAAGCCCTTCGCCTGGCACCGGCTTCGGTCGCCGTGCTTTCCGATCTGGCCTCTGCGTTGATGGCTGCGGGCGAGTTGGATGCCGCGCTCGATCGTTTTCGCCAGGCGGCGGCCTTGGGGGGGCACGTGGCGGCAACGCACGCCAACCTGGGAACGGCGCTGCAGGTCGCCGGCCGTGAGAACGAGGCTTGCACGGCGTTCCGCGCGGCCTTGGCGATCGACGCCGAAAACCTCCCAGCCCTCACCAATCTCGGGACCTGTCTCAAGCGGCTGGGCCAACTCGAGGAGGCGATCCTGGTCCTGCGCCGCGCCGCGCAGCAGGATCCCGAGAACCTGGATGCCCAATGGAATCTCGCCCTTTCGCTCCTGATGTCCGGGGCCTGGACCGAAGGATGGCGCCGATTCGAAGTACGAAGACGGTTGCCCGGGTTCTGCATCGAGCACCCGGGAGGCGAGGCCTGGGATGGACGGGATCTCGAAGACGGGACTCTTCTCGTGCATGCGGAGCAGGGGCTCGGCGACAGCCTCCAGTTCAGCCGTTTCCTGCCGCACGCCCGGCGGCGGGTCCGGCGCCTGGTGTTCGAGTGCCAGGCACCTTTGGCAAGACTCTTTGCGGGAGTCCGCGGCGTGGACGAAGTGATCGCGCGGGGCGCCACGCGGCCGGTCGCGCGTGCGAACGCGCCGCTGATGAGCTTGCCCCATCTCCTCGGGGAGGGTGAAAGCCTGCTGTCGGTGCCGGGTCCCTACCTGTGGGGTGAGTCCGATCGTCTGGCCTCCTGGGCCCACCGCCTCTCCGGCCTGCAGGGCTTGAAGATCGGCATCGCGTGGCAGGGGAGTCCCAGCTACAAGGACGACGCCTCCCGGTCGATCCCGCTGTCGGCCTTCGCCGCTCTCGCTGCCGAGGAGGGGGTCTCGCTGGTCTGCCTGCAGAAGAAAAATGGACTCGAGCAGCTGCGCAGGTCGCCCTTCGCATCGAGGATCCTCGACCTGGGCGAGGCGCTGGACCCGGGGCCGGACGCATTCGTCGATACCCTGGCCGTTCTGGCGCAGCTGGACCTGGTCATCTGCTCCGATTCGGCGCTGGCGCATCTTGCGGGGGCTGCCGGGAGGCCGACCTGGCTGCTCCTTCCCCGTGTCCCGGATTGGCGCTGGGGGCTCGACGGCGATCGCACGCCCTGGTATCCGTCGATGAGGATCTATCGACAGCGGGAGGCGGGAAACTGGCGCGAGCTCTTTGGAAGGGTTCTCGCAGATCTTCGCCTCGATCCGATTCTCGGACTATCTTGAGGCTGGGGACGATGAGAGCGAAGCGATGATGCAAGGAACAAGACGACGCCGATGGTTCGTGGCCGCTTGTCTCGTGGCGCTCATGGCGGCCGGCTCCACGCTGTTGGCTCGAGACGAGCTCGCCCTGGTGGAATCCGTCAAGGCGCGCCTCGAGGGTTCTCCGGACCTGGGGAACTCCCGCCTCAAGATCACGATCGAGAACGGGGTGGTCCGGCTGACCGGGCAACTCGAGACGCTCGCGGCGATCATCGAGGCCGAGCGCCTCGCCGGGCGGGTGCACGGTGTTCTCGCAGTGGACAACCAGATTCAGCTCAAGGTTCGTCGCCGTTCTCCTGCGCAGATCGAGGCGCGCATTCGCGCGTCTTTCGGGGAACGGCTCGCGCTGTCCTGGGCTGACATCTCCGTCAAGGCGAATCGAGAGGGTCGGGTCGTTCTGAGTGGCAAGGTCGGTGATGCGCGCCTGCGTTTTGCCGCCCGCAAGGCGGCGGCTCGGGTCGCGGGTGTGACCGAGATCGTCGATCGCATCGAGAGTCCGTCTGCCCCCGACGACCTGATCGAGAAGAGTGTCAAGGGGCTGTTTCGGCGGGGTGATCTGGAGGGCATCGCTGGCGACATCAACGTCAGCGTTCGCCGGGGAACCGTGACACTGACGGGCGAGGTACCCCGACCCTATGACGGCTACATGGCCACCGAACGGGCTCTCGGAGTGAACGGAGTGCGCAAGGTCATCAACCGTCTCGTCGTTCGTCCGGTATCCTATGAGATACCGGTTGTTCGTCCCCACGACTAACAGACCAGGAGAGAATCATGCTGGCAGGCGACTTCGATGTCCTCGGCATCGGCAATGCGATTGTAGACGTTCTGGCTCCCGTAGATGACAGCTTCCTGTCGAGGCGGGGCCTGCCCAAGGGCTCGATGCAACTGATCGACACGGAGCAGGCGGAGACCCTCTACGCGGCCCTCGGAGAGAGCCGGGAGTGTTCCGGGGGTTCGGCAGCCAACACGATGGTTGGGCTGCGTTCCTTCGGCAGTCGTGCGGCGTACCTGGGCAAGGTGGCGGCGGATCCCCTGGGACGGACCTTCGCGCGAGAAATCGAGGAGCAGGGTGTGCACTTCAACACTGTGCCTCTCGTCGAGGGGCCTGGAACGGCGCGTTGCATGATCCTCGTTAGCGAGGACGCCCAGCGCACGATGATGACCTATCTCGGGGCCAGTGCCCTCCTCACGGAAAACGACATCGACCCGGACTTGGTACGCCAGGCGCGCATGACCTATCTCGAGGGCTACCTCTTCGATTCACCTGAGGCGAAGGCCGCGTTCGTCAAGGCGGCGGAGTGTGCGCACGGCGCCGGACGAAAGGTGGCGTTGACCCTGTCAGATTCCTTCTGCGTGGGGCGCCATCGGGCGGCCTTTCAGGAGCTCGTTGCCCATCACGCCGACATCGTGTTCGCCAACGAGGACGAGATCACCTCGCTCTACGAGACGGACTTCGATGCGGCGGCGGTTGAGTTGCGGCAACGTTGCGAGGCCGGGGTGCTGACGCGCGGGGCTGAGGGCGCCGTCATCGTCAGCGGTGATCAGGT
>JANTFM010000024.1 GCA_024763475.1 Acidobacteriota bacterium
AGGGGCACCGGGCAGTGCTCTTTGTATTCGGTGCCAGCCACCGATCTCACCACCGGCTGCCGCGAAGGGGACTGGCAGCTATTGCAGGTGGGGTTCCTCCAGGGGCACCGGGCAGTGCTCTTTGCGGTCGCAGTCCGGGCAGAGAGTGCCTTCCCACAGGGCATCGAACCAGGACAGGACCGGGTCGATGAGCTCGGGGGACTCGGTGATCAGGCCGGCTTCGAAATTTCGGCGGGAGGGGCTCTTGGCTCCGAGGCCTGCGCCGGTGAGGTTCGCGCTTCCCAGGTAGAGCCAGCGTGCATCGATGATCACGGCCTTGGTATGGACCCGCGGGCATCTGCGAAAAACCAGGGTCTCCGGGAGGGCTTCCCGCAGCTCGTCAAGCGCGGCACGGCTCGGAACGCCTGCGTGGAGCACGCGGACTTCGACGCCTCCCGCCGCGAGCTGACGCAGCTTCTGGACGATCGACTCGGCCTGTCTGCTTTCACGGTCCGGTACCAGCATCGCCTTGACGTCTGCGGTGGCGATCGCGAGATCGGCCTGGGCTGTCAGCAGCCCTTCGCGCACGACACGTTCGAGATGCTCCTCGCTGAGAACCAGTGCGGATTCGCCGCGAGGAGCGGGAGGAAGGGCTTCTCCCGTCGTTACGGTCCTCCTGCGCCGCCGCCGCCTCACCCGGCAACTCCCGCGCTATCGGGGTTCTTGCGATAGATCGCGTAGATGTCCTCTAGAATCAGGTAGCACGAGGGAACGATCATCAGCGTGACAAAGGTCGCAAAAAGAACGCCGAAGCCGAGAGAGATCGCCATGGGGATCAGGAACTGCGCCTGCATGCTCTTCTCGAGAAGCAGGGGGGTCAGCCCGGCAAAGGTCGTGATCGAGGTCAGGAGGATGGGTCGGAATCGCGCACTACCGGCCACACGAACGGCGTCTCCGAGAGACATGCCCTCTCGGCGTCTCTGGTTGACATAGTCAACCATCACGAGGCTGTCGTTGATGACGACACCGGTGAGCGCGACGACCCCGAACATCGAGAGGATCGTCAGGTTCATTCCCATCAGGACATGACCCCAGATGGCGCCGACAAGGCCGAAGGGGATCGCGGTCATCACGATCACGGGCTGGACATACGATTTAAAAGGAATGGCCATCAGGGCGTAGATCGCGATCAATGCGAAGACGAGCCCGAACATCAGGCTTTTCATCGTATCCGCCTGCTCGCGAGACTGGCCCTCCAGAGAATAACGCAGCTCCGGGTGCCGGGACATGATCCTCGGCAGCACCTTGCTCTCGAGTTCCGCGAGAATTTCGTTCGCGTTGCCCTTCGTATCATCAACTCCCGCAGTGACATTAATGACGCGGTTGCGGTTGACCCTGCGAATCGAGGCGTAGCCGCGTCCGAAGCTCGCCTTGGCGACCTGGGAGAAGGGCACCTCGTTGCCTTGCGGCGTACGGATCCGCATCGTCTCAAGATCTCCCAGCGAGCGCCGGTCCCGCTCCGGAAAGCGCACCATGATCCGAACGTCGTCCCGTCCCCGTTGGATCCGCTGGGCTTCTTCCCCGTAGAACGCCTGCCGGACCTGTCGCGCGAGATTGGACAAGGTCAGGCCGAGGGTCTCCGCCTCTTCTCCGATGTTGAGCTTGATTTCCTGCTTGCCCGCGCGGTAGGAATCCGCAACGTCGTAGGCTCCAGGGTAGCCTGCGATCGCGGTCTTGAGTTCGTCGGCAGCATCGCGGAGTGCATCGACATCCGAGGAGCTGAGCTGAACATTGATCGCCTCTCCGGGACTGAAGAGCGATGAGGTGAAAGAGAGCTCGACTGCATCGGGGATCGTCCCGGTCAGTTCACGCCAGCGGGAGACGACCTCCGTAGAGGCAACCCGGCGATCCTCCGCGTAGGCGAGTTCGAGGGCGACTTCTCCCAAGTGGGCGCCGGAGCTGAGTCCAGGCGTGCCTCCGCCGTGGCTGTTGCGGACTTCCGTGACGGGTTGCTCCCCGACGCTCGCGAGCATGTGGCGTACGATGCTCTGTCCCGGCGCGGCGTCCTGCGCGTCGAACTCGTCTCGCGTCTTGTTGGCTGCTTCTTCGAGCTGCGCCACGGCCAAGGCGGTGATTTCGGCGGGAGTGCCCTGGGGCATCGTCAGCGTGGCGGTAACGAAGTCGGCTTCGACGTCGGGAAAAAAGGTGAACTTGACCAGGCCACCGCCCGCGACACCAGCCGTGAGCAGTACGGAGGCGATCCCGATGGCGAGGGTCAAGTAGCGCCACTCGATGGCGAGATCAAGCGAAGGCCGGTACACCCGCGCGATCCACCAATCGAGCGAGGCGCTGACGCCGCTTTGGAAACGCCGCCATCGGCGGGTGACGAAGTTCCCGTCACCGGGTTTCTGGCGCTTGAGGTGCCTAAGGTGCGCCGGGAGGACCCAGAGTGATTCGATGAGGGAAAAGATCAGCGTGGGGATCACGATCATGGGGATGTTGGTCATGATCTTGCCGGTACGGCCCTCCACGAAGAGCAGGGGTGCGAAGGCCGCGATGGTCGTGAGTACGGCGAAGATCACGGGAGTCGAGACTTCGTTTGCACCCCGAATCGAGGCCGTAATGGCATCTTCTCCCGACTGCTGGTGTGTGTGAACGTTCTCGCCGACGACGATCGCATCGTCGACCACGATGCCCAGGACGACGATGAACGCAAAGAGCGAGATCAGGTTGACGGAGACGCCCATGGCCGGCATCAGCCACAGGCCGCCCAGGAAGGAGACCGGGATCCCCAGGCTGACCCACATCGCCAGTCGGAAGCGCAGGAAGAGTGCGAGCAGGATGACGACCAGGATGAAGCCCGCGATACCGTTCCTGGTCAGCAGCATCAGCCGGTCTTTGAGAACCTTGGACATGTCCTGCCACGGGGCAACCGTGATGCCTTCGGGGAGTGAAGACCGGGTCGCTTCGACATAGGCCTTGACCTTGCCCGCGACATCGAGCGCGCTTTGATCCCCGACGCGAAAGACGCGGAGCATCATGGTGCGCTTGTCGTCGAAGCGGGAGAGCTGGTCCGTGTCCTCGAAACCATCGACGACATCGGCGACATCGCCAAGGGTGATTCTCGAGCCGTCGGGACGGCTTAGTAGGACGAGTCTCTCGAACTCCTCTCCGTGGTAGGCCTGCCCCTTGCTTCGGAGCAGGATCTCGCCGCCGGCCGTCTTGACGGCGCCGCCGGGCATGTCGAGCGACGACGCACGAACCGCATTGGCGACGGCTGAGAAGGTCAGTCCATATTGTCTGAGCGCTGTCTCCGAGACTTCGATCGAGACCTCGTAGGGCCGGGCGCCGGCTATCTCCACGACGGTGATCCCGTCGATCGCAATCAGGTCATCCCGCACGCGCTCGGCGACCGCCTTGAGCCCCATCTCGTCCGCATCGCCAAAGACCGCCACGTTGATCACGCTGCGACGTGTTGTCAGCTCCGTGATCACCGCTTCTTCGCTCTCTACCGGGAAGGTCGCGATACCGTCGACCCTCGACTTGATCTCGTCGAGGAGCTTGCTCGCGTCGCTTCCTTCCTCGATCTCGACCATCACGCTGCCGATATTCTCAGAGGCGGTGGAGGAGATCTTCTTGATGCCTTCGAGGCCCTGGATCGCCTCCTCGATGCGAACGCATACACCTTCCTCGACCTCTTCGGGAGCCGCTCCGCGATAGGGGACCGTGATCGAGATCATGTCCATGTTGATCTCGGGAAAGGTCTCGAGTTTGATCCTGTACGCGGTCAACAGGCCCATGGCGACGATGACGATCATGATCAGGTTCGCGGCAACCGGATTGCGGACGAACCACTCGATGATTCTCTTCATCGTGGCGCCCCGGAATCCACCCGATCCTCCGGGCGAATCTGTGTGAGCATGTTCTCGGTCACCGTATCGAGGGGCGTGAGGCAGATCGTGTCTCCATCGTTGAGCCCGCTCTTGACAATCGCTTCGTTGCGGCCGAGGCGCAGGAGTTCCACCTGGCGGAAATGGAGGCGGAGCTCCTCATCGACGACGAGCACCTGGTTGCCGTCGCGCAACGCCGAGCGGGGAATGGTGGCGACGTCTTGGACCTCCACGCCTTCGATCTTCGCATCGATGAACATCCCGACGCTAAGCGGGGGACGATTCGAGCCCCGCGCTTTCCCGTAGGGATCGCGGACCTCCGCAACAACGTAGACCATGCGGGTCTTGGGGTCGATCTCGCCCTCGGTGCGAGCGATGCGGCCGTTCCACTCGTACTCCGATCCTCCGAACGATGCGCTCAGGTGAACCCGGGGCGTCCCCCCGCTCAGGCTTCCTCCGCGATAGCGCAGGGGAAGGTTGAGGAACGCGAGCTGATCATCGGGAATCGGCAGCCGGATTTCCGCGTAGTCGGTCGAGTAGATCGTGGCGACGGGTGTACCGCGGGAGACGAACTGTCCGAGATCGACGCTCTTGCGCCTCACACGTCCCGCGAATGGGGCGCGGATCTCGGTGCGGGTCAGGTCGTGTTCCGCGCGTTTCTGGGCGGCCTGGGCGGCGATGAGGCTTGCCTTGGCCTCGCTGATCTGCAGCTCGTGTAGCGCCAACGGGCTCCCCGGACCCTCTCCGAGCTCCTCCCACTCCTTGCGGGCGACTTCGGCGGCGGCCTCCTCGCGCGCCAGGCGGAGCCGGGCCTGCGTGACGGCGGCAGCGGCCTGGGCCGAGGCCTGCATGTAGTCGAGGGGGTCGATACGCAGGAGGACCTGCCCCTTTCCGAAGAACCCCCCGGCCACGAGGGACGGTGAGACCTCGATGATCCTGCCGGAAAGCTCGGCAACCAGGGCGCTCTGCGTGCGAGGCTGCACGGTGCCCTGGGAACTCACGCTGAAGCGATGATCGCCCCGCTCGATTTCCAGCGTGCGGATCGTCGGCGCGACGGGCGGACGATCGATTCGCTGCGGCTTGGGCCGGTTCTTGATCAGCACGATCGTCACAAAGGTGGCAAGCAGGATCACCAACAACGGGAGCAGGATCTTGAGGAGGAGGCGCGTGCCCTGGGGGAGGGAAGATGTTTCTGCGTTGTGACTGCTCATGAGTTTCCGTCTCCGCGGGCAGGCTCGGGGATGGTGAAGGTTCCTCCGAGGGCCAGGTGCAGGTCGATTCGTTGCAGGACACGCTCTCGGCGGACGCTGATCCGCTCGCTTTCGGCCTGGAGGGCACGCCTCTGGGCCTCGAGAACGGGCAGAATGCCAACGCTTCCCAGGCGGTACTGCCGCTCCGCGAGCTCACGGGCGGCGGCCGAGTGATGGGAGGCTTCCGTGAGCGCGTCTTCTCTCTCGGCCAGGCGGCGCTCTGCAGCCAAAGCTATTTCGACCTCGCCATAGGCACGCAGGAGGGTGCTGCCGAAGGCCTCGGCGGCTTCGCGGACTCGGGCCTGGTTCAGACGCACGTTCTCCCGGAGGCGCCCCCCCTGGAAGATCGGCTGCAGGAGGTTGCTGGCGACGTTCCAGACCTTGAAGTCCGTGTTGAGCAGCTCCTTGAACTCCGTGGTCGAGCTTCCACCGCTCGCGGTCAGGCTCAAGCGAGGATAGAGCGAGGCGCGGGCTTCTTCGACCCGGGCCCCCGCCGCGGCGAGCCGGCGCTCGGCCAGGATCAGGTCCGGCCGCCGGGAGACCAGTGCGGCGGGAAGACCTGCCGGAGCCGTCTCCAGCAGAGAGGGCAAGTGCGCGGCGGCTTCGAGATCCGCGCTCGGGTAGCGGCCGAGGAGAATTTCCAACTGTCGTGCGGCGCTGTCCTTCTGCATTTTCCGCGCCGCGAGCAGGGCCTGGGCCGTGGCGACGTTGCTACGGCTCAGGCGCAGGTCCAGGGCGTCGATGCTTCCACTCTGATAGCGCCGATCGACGCTCCGCTTCGCGCGTTGGAAGCTGGCAACGGTCTCCTGGGCGAGCGCCAGCTGGCTCGACGCTTCGCTAAGAACGAACCATGCCTTTGCCGTCTGAGCCGCGAGAGAGAGTCTTGCTCCCGCGAGCGTCGCCTCTGCGGCCTGGACTTCCGCCAGTGCAGCGCTCTTTCCTGCGCGGATGCGGCCCCAGAGATCCAGTTCCCAGCTCAGGTCGATCGAGATCCCGTAGCTGGGGTTCGTCGTCGAGAACACGCCACCTGCGGCACCGGGGACCGGGAGGCCGATGAAGTTCATCCTTCGGCGTGCGGCGCTCAACGAGGCGTTCGCCTTGGGCAAGAGATCGGCGCCTGCGATCCGTGCGATGGCATGCGCCTGCTCCAGTCGCGCTGCCGCCGCGTGAAGGTCCGCGTTGTTGGCCAGAGCCTCTGCGACCAGCTTGGTGAGCACCGGATCATCGAAGGTGGCCAGCCAGTCTCCGGCGAGTTCCGTGGACACGGCCCCGGGGGCGGTCCACGCCATTGGGGGCGCGGGCAGGGGAGCTTCGGTGATGCGGGGAGGGGCGGTGGCGCAGCCGGTGAGCAGCACCGCGAAGAGAGCCGCAGGGCCCAGACGAGGCCTCATGACTTGTGATCCTCCGTGGCAGGCAAGGACTCGAGATCTTCCGAGACGGGGGCGCGCATTCCGCCGACGATGAAGCTCACCATGCGCCTGATCTGCATCTCCGTGTCCGAGCTATTGAGCTGGAAGGGGCTGATCTTCCGCATCTTGCTCTCCGCGGCCATGGTATGGGCCATGACGCCTACCATGAACATCAGGCGCCAGGTGATCTCCTCGTCGTCCACGCCGGGCAGCGCGCGGGCCAGGACGGCGTGGAACCGCAGGGCGGTCTCGAGGATGTGCTCGCGAAAGAGCCCTGCGAGGAAATCGGTCGGTTCGATGGTCATGCGGCCGAAGATGCGGGGAAAGCACGCACGCGCGTGTTCATCGTCCGCCAGGAAGCGGAAGGGGGGTCCGACGAAGGCTTCAACGATGTCCTCGAGGCAGGGCGGACCGTTTCCGGCATCGTTTTCTATCTCGGCGAGGCGCGCGAGCCGTAGCTCCCCGAGGGGAACGAGCCTGCGCGCGAAGATCGCGCGGATCAGGTCTTCTTTGCTGCCGAAGTGGTAGTTGACCGCCGCGAGATTCGCGCCAGCCCTCCCGGTGATCTCGCGCAGCGATGTGGACGCGAAGCCCTGCTCTGCGAACAGTTCCTCTGCGGCGGCGAGGATGCGGCTCTTGGTGTCCGCGGGATCTGACATGCTGAGGCCCTCTTTGAAACGTATGCTTAGAACGATAGTTTCAAACATACGTTTAAATGAGGGCGCGTCAAGAAAAAACGACGGGCCCCGAAGGTCCCGTCGTTTCAGTTTTCTTTAGATAGAACGACTTAGGCGTCGCGAGCCATCTTCTTGGCGCTCTCTTGGAGGTGCTCAACCATCTCGGCATCCGGGGAGGTCGCGATGAGCAGCACGCCCTTGTCCGTCCGCTTGACGTCACGCTTGACGCCCTTGGCCTTGATGGGGCACTGACCTTTGCAGCCGAGCACCTTGCCATCCTTGACGGCGCTCACGATGAAGTCTGCGGCCTTGGTGTCGGAGGTGACGAAGAGGATTTCCACGCCATTGTCGAGGTTCTTGACTGTCTTGTTGATCTTGGACATGCAGAAGCCGTGCTCGCCGGCGTTGTCGGCGGTCTTGGCTGCCTTGTGCTTGTCGCAGCCGCCGCAGTCGGTGCCACAGGCGAGAACAGGGGCAACAGCAGCGAACGCGATGAGGGTAAGAACGATCAGGAAGCGCTTCATGGACAATCTCCTAGGCGTGGTGGGTCCGAGGGGTACTGCGGGTTAGTTTCGATGGATCAGAGCGTACGATTCATACGAGCAAAGAGCTAGGCTTTTACCGTAAAACGCGTGTAAACAATACGGAAGTGCGGGAGGCGAGGGCACTCCCGTGATCGAGACTTGGTGAAAGACGGGCCGATAGCGAGCTTGAAAGAAGGGCGGAAAGAACGCCCAGGTGACTAGGCTCTCCCTGATTTCCTCGTTACAATTCGCGGTCTGTCTTGACGAAAGCAATTGGAGCGCGGCCACATGAAGAAAATCCTCGTTCTCGGCGCTGGTCAGAGCGCGCCCTTCTTGATCCAGTACCTGCTGCGGCATGCCGACGAACACGATTGGTTTGTCACGGTAGGTGACCTCGATATTGAGATCGCCAGGTCTCGGATTGGCGAGCACCATCGTGGGAACGCGATCTTCTTCGACATGAAGGACACCTTGCTGCTCGCTACCGAGGTGAAGAACGCGGACCTCGTCGTCAACTTCATGCCGCCCACTTTCCAGCCGCTGATCGCTTGGGAGTGCGTGCAGCACGGCCGCAGCATGGTTTCGGTTTCGTACCGGCCGCAGGCCCTGCGGGATCTCGATGGGGACGCACGGCAGAAGGGGATCATCTTGCTGCCCGAGATGGGGCTCGATCCCGGGATCGACGTGATGACTGCGGCGGAGATCATTGATCGCGTGCGCGCGAAGGGTGGCCTCATCGAGAGCTTCGAGTCCTACGGAGGTGGGCTTCCTTCCCCCGACAACACCGCGAACCCGATGAAGTACGTAATCACCTGGAACCCGCGCAATGTCGTCATGGCGGCCGAGGAAGGTGCCCAGTACCTGCTGGACGGGAAGATCAAGATCGTTCCCTGGCATGCCGTGTTCAGTCGCTCCTGGCCGGTGGAGGTGCGGGATATCGGCACGATGGAAGGCTATCCCAACCGGGATTCGCTCTCCTACAAGGAGATCTTCGGACTCGAGCACGTGCACACGATGATCCGGGGCACTCTGCGCTACCCGGGGTGGAGCGAGACTTGGGGGCAGATCGTCAAGCTCGGCCTTCCCAACGAGCACCTCCGCATTCCCGATCTCGAGACGCGTTGCTGCCGGGAGATCGTCGAGATGTTCCTTCCGCGCAGTGCGTCCGGCAGTACCGTGGAGCAGCGCGTGGCCAACTTCCTCAACATCTCTCCCACGGGAGCGATCATGGGGAACTTGAAGTGGCTCGGTCTTTTCTCGGAGGAGGCACTGGGAGTCAACGGCTCTACGGCGGCGGAGGCGCTGGTGCACCTGCTCAAGCAGAAGCTCTTCCTGCCCAAGGACGGTCGGGACATGGTGATCATCCAGCATGTCATGGACGTGCGCTATCCCGACGAGAGTGATCGCCGGGAGCGCATCACCGCGACCTTCACCGACCATGGGACCCCCGGCGGAATGACCGCCATGTCTCGTGCCGTGGGCATGCCGGCTGCCATCGCCGCGAAGTTCATCCTGACGGGCAAGATTCCTCTCACCGGATCCCACATCCCGACACATCCTTCGATCTACGAGCCCGTCCTCCGTGAACTCGAGAAGGAAGGGCTGAACTTCCGCGAGGAGGTCGTGCCACTTGATTGAGGCTTTCCGTAAACGAGGGCTACGCGCACGGCGACAGCCCTGGCGGAGAGACTGGGGCGGACGCCCCGTCGGGGCTTCGGGGGATTTCCGAGCCACGACTCACCGTGCGTCACAACACGATCAACCGGGCCGGGTCTTCGCAGGTGCTGCGCATGCGGTTCGCAGTGCCCGAAGAGGGTGAGGAAATCACCGTAGAGCAACTGAGGGGCTCGGGAGGAGGATCGCCCGCGGCAAGGGCTGCTATATTGCCGCAATCATGATGGGACTGAAGCGATCATCTCGGGACCTCCTTTCTATGATTGGAATCCTGGCGGGCCTGCTGCCGCTGTCCCTTGCAGCCGTTCCGTCCGACAACGGCCCGCAGCTGTCCCTTGCAGCCGTTCCGTCCGACAACGGCCCGCAGCTGTCCCCTGCAGCCGTTCCGTCCGACAACGGCCCGGCGCTGATCCGGGAGACGCTAACGAACGGGATGCAGGTGTCGATCCTGGTCGATGCCAGCCAACCGCTGGTTGCCACACAGCTCTGGTACCACGTGGGAACGGCGAACGAGTCGGCGGACAATCGGGGCTTTGCGCACCTCTTCGAGCACCTGATGTTCGGCGGGACGAAGACGCACCCGAAGGAGGAGTACGCGCAGCTGCACCACGACGCGGGTGGATACGAGAACGCCTACACGTCACTGGATGAGACGGTCTATGTCTCGCTGATCGTGCCAGCGCAGCACGCACGAGTGTTGGAACTGGAGGCCGATCGGATGACCTCCCTGGCCCTCAACGAGGAGAATCTGGACAACGAAAAGAGGATCGTCATCGAGGAGTTGCGCTTGCGCTCGGACAATGACCCCGAGCTTCGCATCTTCTTGGCCGCGCAGGAGGCGGTGCTCGGAGATCACCCCTACGCCTACTCCTCGCAAGGCTTCAAGGAGGATGTTGAGCGTGCGAGTCTCGCGCAGGCGCGAATCTTCTACAAGACCTATTACCAACCGCGGAACGCCCATCTGGTCATCGTCGGGCCGGTCGATGGGCAGGCCGTTCTCGCGCAGGTGCGGGAGCTGTTCGGCAAGCTGCCGGATCGTGGAGAGCGTCCGGCCGAGGTGCCGCCTCTGCTCGGGCATGCCTATCCCCGCGAGGTGATCCAGCTCCGCGAGGATCTGCCGCCGGTCGAGACCGCCGTTCTCGCGTTCCCCCTCCCCGTACCCGGCTCTGCGGACCACTGGGCTCTCGAGATCCTGGCCCAGCTGCTCGGCGGATCGCGCGTGAATCCCTTCGAGGAGGATCTGGTCAAGACGCGGCGCAAGGCGGTCTATGCGACAAGCGAGTGGTTGAACTTCCGCAGGGGTGGTGTGGTCGTGTTCGCCGCGGCCCAGCTTCCCTACCGTCGGCGGGCGACGGCCTTCCGTTTCCTCGATGAGACGCTGCACACGCTGGGTGAATTCGACTGGCTGAGCGAGGAGAAGGTCGAGAGCGCCAAGCGCGCGCTGCGGCGGCGTGAGCTGGAGCGGCGCTACGACGCCAACAGCCAGGCGTCCGCGATCGGAACGGCGGCGTGGTGGCAGGGAGACGAGATGCAGGCCTTCGAATCCAGCGCGGGCCTGGATGCGGTGTCGCGAGGGGAGGTCATTCGCGCGTGGCAGCGTTACATCGGCGAGGCGGAGGGTATCCGGGTCTATCTCGAGCCGCAGAAGGTGCCGCTGTACGTCCGGCTCTTCGGTTGGATCTATCCGCTGGTGACACGGTGAGGCCGCCGCGGAGATCGCTGCTCATGGGCTGTTGCGGATTCGCGCTCTTCTCTCTCACGCTGGTCTCCATGATCGTGCCGGCGGCCTGCGCGATGGAACTCGTGACCCTCGAGAGGCCCGACGAGGGGACCACGTTGTTCCTCGTCGAGGACCACCGTGCCGCGCTCGTGTCGCTGATCCTGGATTTCCCTGCGGGAAGCTGGTCTTCGTGGAGCGACGACCATGGAGGGCGCGAGGCCTGGAGGATTCAGCTCTTCGACAAGGAATCTCGATTGCGCGCTCGGGCCGACGAGCTTTCGGCCGAGCTCTGGCTCAGCGCAGGGGCTCGCTCGAGCCAGCTCTCCCTCAGCTGCCTGAAGCAAGACCTGCCGCAGGCCCTCACGCTCGTGCGGGATCTCCTCGAGGGACGAAACTTCGATCGCCATCAGCTTCGCCGCTGGACCCGGGAGGAGAGGCTCTGGTGGCAGGCCGGGCAGAAGCGCCCCGCGACTCTTCGAGCTGCCGCCGCCGCAAGACGGCTCTATAAGGCAGGGGATCCGCGTCGCCGCCGCTGGGAGAGGCCGCGGAAGCTGGAGAGGCGGGTGGCGCGTTTGCTGCAGGCCCGCGACACGATCGTTCGTCTGAGAGGCCGCATCATCGGCTTCGCAGGAGATCTCTCGCCGCAGGAAGCCCGAGAACTCGCCAAGGGACTCTTGCCGCCCGCGGCCGAGACGCTGCCGGACGGGCTCGCGATCGACCTGCCCGGCAGTCAAGTGGACAGCGGCCCAGCCCTCGACACCGAGATCACGCTCCCGGGCCTGAATCAGGTCTACCTGGCGCTCACCAGGGAGTCCCTGTGCTACGAGGACGAGGATTGGCCGGCGTTCCTCGTGGCCGACCACGTGTTGGCAGGTCATTTCTACTCTCGTCTCTACAGGGCGTTGCGACACGAGGGAGGGGATACCTACACCGCAGCTTCGAGCGGGAGGGGCAGCGTCGAGACAGCACCCTACTCCCTGGAGACCTTCACGCGGGTGGAGAACGCCGAGGTGATCGAGGAGAAGCTCCGGGAGACGCTCGCCGTTTTCTCACGAAAGGGCATCACCGAGGCCGAGCGTCGCGCAGCGATCTCGCACCTCGAGGGAGCTCGTGCTTTCTCACGGCAATCTCCAGGGCAGATCCTCAGACGGCGCATCGTCGAAGTGCGGAGCGGGTTGGAGGCGGGCGCGCTCGATGCGCAGGTGGAGCAGGCGGCTGCCCTCTCTCTCGGCGAGATCAATGCCTTCATCCGCGCGTTCTACGATCGTGCCCATTTCATGATGATCCGGGTCATTCCCCTTGCCCCTTCCCCGGCTGGACGGTAGCTTGCCGAGGTATTCCAGAGGGCTCAGGCGAGATCATGGAAAGCGACTGGTGGGACAGGCTCAATGCTCTGCCGCGGCAGGTCGACGATACCTGGCAGGGAGGGCTCGTGCGCCTGCCTTTCTGGGTTGCGCAGGAGCCCGATCCACCCTTCCGCCCCTGGGCGGGTGCCTGGGTGAGCGTGAAGCATGACTTGTTGTCTACAGGCGAGCCCGTCGTTCCCGACCAGCTCGCGCCCGAGATCGCCCTCGAGGCATTCTTCGAGTTTGCGATGGATCGGGAATCCGGTGGCTACCTGCCGGGCTCGCTCGAGACGAAAGATCGCGGTCTGGCCCAGTACTTGGCCGAGAGGCTGGGGGGCCTGGGCGTTCATGTCCTTCACACGGAGCAGGTGGAGCAGATGGACCGCGTGATGATTGCGTTCGCCGAGTCCGAATTCGGACCAGATCTCCGCCCTCCCGCACTCTCGGCTCCGGATGTGGATTCCGAGCGCATGCGTTCTTTTGCCGAGGCCGCGAAACTTTTCTACGAGGCGGAGCCTTGGCGCGTGCTGGGAGATGAGCAGCTGATTCGAATCGAGGCCCCCGAAGCGCCTTCCGAACTGGCGTATGTGGTCGTGATGGGCAAGGCCGGGATCGATACGGGGCTCTTCTTCTTCAGCACACCGAAGCAGCACGCAATGATCCTCGACACGAATGACGGCGTGTCGACCTTGGGAGAGCTTGGCGCCTGCTGGTTCGTTTCCTATTCCGAACTGAGTTCGCACCCCGCCACCGATGCAGACCTATGGGAGGATCGCGATCTTCCGGTGGCGAGTCCCGAGGCCTATCCGATGGTGATGCGCGTGGGGGCTGGGGACTCCGTGTCCCGGCCAGGAGCCGCGATTCTCGACTTCATCGAAGGTGTCCTCCGGGCACTCGCCCTGGCGCGAGACGACGAGATCGAAAGCGGCAGGATCACGAGGATCGTCGGGACGCACGAGGGAGGACGCGGCTACGCGTTGGTGATCCAAGCCTCGCCACCCGGGGCGGGCCTGGACGGTCCTCCTTCCGGAGGGGCCCAGACCGAGAACTGATCTGCCGGTGTCGATCAGCCAGACTGAAGCGTGAAGTCCGTCTTGAGCAGCCAGGGCGAGAACGACTCACTCCGCCTCGAGCAACTGATCTATGGTCTCGATGCTGGTGGCGAGTTGTTCCTGAATGCGGTCAAAAAGGCGTTGTTCCGGTGCCACGCCATTCCATTCTCCAATCCCCAGCGTCTTGGTCGGAAGAGAGAGGTAGTAGTACTCGACGACATCCGAAGCGGCCACCGAAACGCGGTAAGCGGAGCGCACCTCGACCAGGAAGTCTCCAACGGAGCGTAGCGTCTTGTAGAGCTCGGCCCGCGAGGGATCCAATCGCCCGAGCTTGTCGGTCAACACTTCTTCCTCGGGTTCGTAGACCTGCAGGCGCGCCTTGGCTGCCGCGAAGGCGAGGTCGATCTCGCGCAGGCCGCCGGGAGACTCCTTGAGATGGAGGTAGCCCTCCGGGAGAGGGTGATATCGCTGTCGCCTCTCCCTGATCTCGCGGCTTATGCGAGTCACGAAGTGTTCACTCTTGGAAAAGATGTGTGGGCCGAGGATCCGTTCGAGAAGTGCCGTCTCGACGCGTCGGCTCCCCGCGACCATCCGCGAGCCAAGGAGCTGACTGTGATCGACCAGGAAGTCCTCCGTGGAATTACTGAGGAAGGTGTGGAGTTCGTCCATGCTCACGACAAAGTGCCCGAAGCGTTCGCCAAGATGGTACTGAGCGATGACGCCACGGCGGGCGATCTGGCGGTTGAGCTTGACGACGGCTTTCTCCGCGAGGAGGCGATCATCTCGATCCGTCGTGTCAATCAGCGCGATGAGGTCGAAGTCTTCGTCGTAGGGCCGTCTGCGCGCGTATCCACCCGTCAGGAAGATACCGAAGCGGTCCCGCTTCAGCAGGCGTGATCCCGTCTCGTGTTCGACTTGCCGCAGGCAGATGTCGAAGATGGACTGCAGGTAGGTCTCGGTCATCTGGTGGAAGCTGTCGCGAATTGCCTCGGAGTCCTGGCCGCGAAGCGTGTTGAGGGAGATCCTGAGAAACTCCATGTCGTAAAAATCGCCGAGCAGATTCTTCTGCTTCTCGCGATCGAGATGGCGCTCCGCTGCGGCGAGCCGGCCCTGGGCCAGGGTCGAGAGGCGGCTGTCGTTCGCGATGGCCTGGATCGTGGCGGGCCTGCGCGTGGTCAGCCGACGGAGAACGCGTTTGATGTAACGACTCGTGCGCCGGTGAACACGGATCAGGTCTTGAAAGCGGTCGCGGGCCGCTGCAACCTGTGAATCCCCGATCGGGCTCTCGAGGCGTTCGAGAAAGAGTGAGAGCTGGGTGCGATTCAGGACGAGGAGGAAGGCGTTGGCGAGACCTGGGTAGAAGCGGAAGACCCGCGACATGGCGCGAACATCCTCGGGGCTCTTGCCCAGGTGCTCGACGAAGACCTCCGCCATCTCCCTTGCCGTGACCGGCCTGTCCTTGGCGACCGGTCGGGTGTGGATCAGCACGATGAGCGAGAGGAGAGCGTAAGGTGCATGCCGCCCCCATTCTGCGTACTCCATGCAAAGACGTTTCCTCTGAGCCCTGTCGCGCGAGGAGTAATCGCGGATGAACGCGTCGAGCAGACCGCTATCCGGGTCCGCGAAGACCTCGAGCAGATCGTCCCAGAATCGGATGCCGCGGAAGGCGCGTGCGCCGGCCGCGAATTCCAATGCCGGCCGAGACTCTGGCCGATTGACCGCGGCCTGGCTGGTCCACAACGCGAAGCGGCTTGCCTTGCGGAGGTGCTTGGCCACGGCGTCCATCAGTGGCTCGGTCGTCTCCCGGACATCCCGGACGGCCTCGTGGTAGTGGACGAGCAGGTGGTCGTCGGCACGGACGCCCACATCGTCACGGTATCCCATGGCCTGGGCGAGCAGCAGCAGCTGTTCCCGGCCTCCTGGGGAAACGACGTCGATCTGCTCCTCCTGCGCGATCAGGAGTTGGGCGATGTGACGAAGAGTCTCGAGGAAGAAGAGGCTGCGAGCCAGCCTGGAACTCAGTCCACGGAGGTCTGGCCGGATCGAGCCGAGCTGTTTGAGCAGGTCCCGGGTGCGACTCTGAGGCAGGCTATGAATCGTCTTGAAGGCGAGAGTCAACGCCATGATCAGCCGCAGGGCGTCATCCTTGGGATTGATCGATCCGGGAGGGCAGGGTCTTAGCAGCAGGGAGCGGATCTCGCCGAGCAAAGAGCGCAGGTAGAGTTCGTGGCGGGAGTTGTCCTCGCCTTCACGGTACATGAAGGGTTGGATCACCTCGGTGAGCAGGCGCGTGTACAGGCTACGATTGCCGACGAGGGGCTCGGCGCGCATCAGCTCGGTCACGACGACGAAGTCCAGGCGGCCCCGGTGCAGTTTCTGCGAGAGTTCGCCGGGGGAGATCGCGTACTTCTCAGCGCCGATCCGCTCCGCCAGGTAGTGGTCGAAGGCGCTGGCGTGTCTGAGCATCTGCACCGTGAGCTTGGCCATCACCCCGTCGATCTCGGGGCGGTGCGGGCCGCCTTCATCGATGATGGCGACATCAATGTCGTCCTGGTGTCCGCGAGTTCCGACGGCACAGATCACGTAGGGTGCCCGCAGGTTCGGTGGCGAGAGCACCTTGAGTGTGCGCCGGATGTAGGCGGAACTGAGGGAGGTGAACTCCTCTTCAGCCCGACGGACGAAGTGTCTGTAGGCCTGCTTGGGGTCGGGTCCTTCGGCCAGATCGACCGCGAGTCGTTCGAGGGCGCGGCTACACAGGTGCAGGTACTGGGTGCTGTAATAGGTGCCGAGGAGTTTGAGGGACTCACGAGGGTCCCGTCCGGCCTGGGCGACCAAGGTGAAGGCGTCGGAGACCGAGGGGGTCGCCCGGTCGACCGGGACGCGGGAAAGAAACCCGGAGGCCTCGAGCCGCGAGATCAACAGACCCCCATTGAGTGAGACCGAGCGCAGATGCTTCCGTGCGTGATTGCCGAGGTTTTCGGTTCGATCGAGTAGGCGCTGGAATGCTTCTTTCATCCAGTTCACTCCCTGGGGCCAAGGCTCGAGCCCTCTTGGTCAGCTCGTCGTGGGACGATCTCGCGTGACGAAGCAATTATGCGCACAAAAGGGCGGCCCGTGGGCCGCCCTTCCAAATGCTGCTGCCACGAAGCTTCCTATCCTGCCATCTCTTCTCCGATGGCGAGACCGGTGCGATAGGCCTCCATGTTCAGCTCTTCCGTTCCCCGCGGAACCCGCGCGAGAATCGCCTCCTCCGCGGCTTTCTCGGAGACGGCACCGGAGAGCTTCACGATGACGCCGAGGGCGACGATGTTCGCGACGATCGCCCGGCCGACCTTGTCCCGTGCAGTCCCGATGAACGGGATCTTGTACACGCGCCAGTCGCCTTCCGGGATCCGCGCGGCATTCTCGGCATCCGCGAGGAGCAAGCCACCGACCTTGAGGTCGCTGTTGTACTTGTCGAGGGCCTCCTGGGTCAGGGCGAGCAGCAGGTCGAGGTTCTCTGCCTTGGGGAAGTCGATCTCCCCGTCGGAGATGATCACCTCGGACTTGCTGGCACCGCCGCGAGCCTCGGGGCCATAGGACTGACTCTGTGTCGCGTTGCGGTCATCGTAAATTGCGGCGGCTTCCGCGAGGATCTTTCCCGCGAGAACCAGCCCCTGTCCACCCTCACCGCTCAAACGCATTTCGTAGCGAAAGCTCATCAGGCCTCCCTGGTACGCCTGCTCAATTATTTGACAGCTCCGCTGAGCTGCTGAATCAGCTTGGCATAGCGATCAGTGTACTCTGGACGAGTGTCGTCTTCGACAATCACGCCGGTGACAATTGCATCTTCCGGCAGATCACTTCCCAAGCGCTCCGCCTTGGCGACGGTGACTGAACGGCGCTTGAGATCCTCGACCATGTCCACCGGGTTGGCCATCTTGTTGCGACGGCCGTAAGTCGTCGGGCAGGGTGTGAACAGCTCGACGAGCGAGAAGCCCTTGTTCTTCATCGCCTTCTCGATGAGCTTGTCCATCGATGCCGGCTTGGCCACGGTCTCCCGGGCCACGAAGGAGGCGCCTGCCGCTGCGGCGAGCCCGGCGATGTCGAAGTTCGGTTCGATCGAGCCGAAGGGGGCCGTCGACGCGCGATCTCCCGAGGGAGTCGCCGGTGATGCCTGTCCGCCCGTCATCCCGTAGATCCAGTTGTTGTAGAGCAGGACCGTGATGTCGATGTTGCGCCGGGCCGCATGGATGAAGTGATTGCCGCCGATGGCGGTCGCATCGCCGTCGCCCGTGACGAGGACGACGTGCAGATCGGGCCTGACCATCTTTACGCCCGTGGCGAAAGCCAGGGCGCGCCCGTGGGTTGTATGGAGGGTGTTGAAGTCCACGTAGCCCGGAGTTCGGCTCGAACAGCCGATTCCGGACACCATGCACACGTCGTTCTTGTCGATTTCCATGCGGTCGACAGCGCGCAGGATCGCCTTGAGGACGATGCCGTCGCCGCAACCGGGGCACCAGATCAGCGGGAACTTGTCCAGCCGCAGGTAACTATCGTAATTCACAAGTTTCTTGGCCATGACGTCTCCGGGCCGCTAGCGGCTCGCCTCCTCGATCAGTTCCAGAATCTGTACCGGACGGATCGGCTGTCCATCGATTCGGCCGAAGCCCTTCACCGGGCAAGCACCCTTTGCGGCCCATTCGACCTCGTGGGCGATCTGGCCGTCCGCGAGTTCCGGCACGATGATTTGCTTCACCTGCTGTGCCAGCGCGTGGATTTCTCTGTCCGGGAAGGGCCACATCGTACGCGGTCTGAGGAGGCCGGCCTTGAGCCCGCGGCTACGGGCCTCGAGGACGGCCTGGTTTGCCGACCGCGCGGTGCATCCGTAGGCGAAGACCAGGACCTCCGCGTCATCGCACTCGACCCGCTGCACATCGACGATGTCATCTCGCGCATCGTCCAACTTGCGCCGCAGCCGCTCGGCCAGCTTGCCGATTTCGGCGGGGTTGTTGGTGGGGAAGCCGGTCTCGTCATGGGCCAGGCCCGTGACATGGTAGCGGTAGCCCTCGCCGAAGGATGCCATGGGCGGAACGCCCGATTCGGTGTGCTTATAGGGGAGGTAGGTCTCGGGGGGATCGCTCGGCTTGATGCGATCCACGATCTCGACGCTCTCCGGAATGACGAATTTTTCCTCGGTATGGCCGAGGATCTCGTCCAGGAGGAGGATCACCGGCACGCGATACTTCTCGGAGAGATTGAAGGCCCGAACGGTCAGCTCGTAGGTTTCCGGCACGGAATTCGGTGTCAGCGTGATGATCGGATGATCGCCGTGGGTGCCCCACTTGGCCTGCATGACGTCGCCTTGTGCGGCCATCGTGGGCAGGCCGGTGCTCGGGCCGCCACGCATGACGTTGACGATTACGCAGGGGACCTCGGTCATGCACGCGTAGCCGATGTTCTCCTGCTTCAGCGAGAAGCCCGGGCCGCTGGTCGCGGTCATCGACTTCGCTCCCGCAAGGGAGGCGCCGATGATCGAACCCATGGCGCCGATCTCATCCTCCATCTGGATGAAGCGGCCTCCGATCGCAGGAAGGCGGTAGCAGAGGACCTCTGCAATCTCGGAGGACGGCGTGATGGGATAGCCGCCGAAGAACCTGATGCCCGCGGCGAGGGCGCCTTCCGCGCAGGCCTCGTTGCCGGACATCACGCGAACCTTGGGTTTCGTGGAGGTGCTCACAGCTGCCTCCCTTTCTTACGGATGTCCTTCGTCTCCAGCGGGTCGATCTCGATGGAGAAGTCGGGACACATGGCCTCGCACATCCGGCAGCGAGTGCAGAGGGCCGTGTCCGGTGATGCGGGATACACACCGTCCATCTTGATGGCTCCCGGCTTGCAGTAGTCCACACAGATCCCGCAGCCCTTGCACCAGGAGGCCATCAGCCAGATTTCGGCCGGGATCTTCTCCTTTTTTGCTCGGGTTGCCTGGGGACTGGCGGTGTCGGTTGATTCGGAACTCGTGGGATTCGTGTCCGTCATTTGCCTTCTTCCACGCGGGGTATCAGGCCGCCGTATTCTCTGGCCGGGCCCCCCCGGGAGAACCCTTCTCCGGGGGATGCCACGGGTCCTTCCGCGGGCCCGTAGTCGGCGTAACCAAGGGGTAAGGTTAACGTCTCCTCTGGAGGCATGCACACAATATATTAGTAAATTCTCGATGAAAATTAGCCTGGATCTGTGACCCCGGATTCGGACCCTCCCCGTGGGCGGGGGAGGAGCCTGAGTGTCCTCTCTTCAGGTGCGGGCGAGGAGCTGGGTCTTTCGGGGAACTGGATCGCGTTTCACCAGGACCAGGGTGAGGTCTTCTACGTCGGCTTCAAGGATCGGATCCTCACGATTCGTGCCCGGGTGGCCACCGGAGACGCGCTGCTTGAGAGCAAGCAGCCGCGCTGGCTCTTGCGCGAGATGAACTAGTTCCAGCTCAACGAGCCGCGTGGCTTGTGGACTTATATCGCTGGCTCCTACGCGCTGCTGCTGCTCGCGCTGGCGGGCACCGGGATCTTCATCCTGCGCGGCCGCAACGGCCTCATGGGCCGCGGCAAGTGGTTCGTCATC
>JANTFM010000025.1 GCA_024763475.1 Acidobacteriota bacterium
CGTGGGCCGGCTCCTCGCGAGAGTGCGCCGATGCGCACTCGATCCGGAACACCGGGAGAGCGTCTGCGGCGATCGAAGCTGTGGCCTTCGCTTCGAGACCGAGCGTCGCCCCCAGGGGTGTCCAGGTGAGCTTGCCGGGCGCCGTGCCCTTCAGATGCGGAAGAGATAGGTGATCTTGAAGAAGATCTGGTGCGCGTCCTCGAAGTCCGCGCTATCGGTCAGAACGCGGGCCGTGTGGCCCGGGTCGCCGACAAAGTCCAGGTTGCTGCGGTTGGTGTTGTAGCCGAGGTAGAAGGCTGTCCAGGGATTGGCCAGGTAGCTGAAGAGCAGGTCGAAGTTGAGACGCTCCGCACGATCTCGTGAGGTCAGCGAGGGGTCTGTTTCGAGCGTGTCGTACTGGGTGATGGCGCGTAGCGTGGCCTTGCGCGAGAACTGCCAGCTCAGGCGGGTGCGAAGAATATCGTTCTTGAAGATCTCCCGATCGCTGCCGGAATCCTCGAGGGCCTGGGACAACCAGGTGAGCTCGACCCTGAGACGCCGCAGCGGGCGCAGCGTCATGCCCACCGCAGTGGTCGCGAAGTCGGCGGCGCCAGGGGCGGCGCCCTCGGCTGGCGCGAAGTTGATCGCGCCCCCGCTCTCGAAGCCGAAGCTGAGGTTGATCGCGTTGCTGAAACGCGAGTTCAGCGAGACGCCGACGACGTCCGTGTCGAAGTCGACAGCCTCCTCGAGGGCGCTGAAGTCCTCGACGCGGAGCTGTTCCCTGCCGAAACTCCCATGCACGGTCACGGAGGTCTGCCGCCGGAAGTTGAAGTCGATTCTCGGCGAGAGGCTGCGCTCGAGTCTCAGGCCCTCTGGATCCAGCAAGCGCCCGAAACCGAGCGCAGGGCCCCAGGAGAGCAGGTACTTGCCCTCAGGCCGGAAGAGGTACTTGAGCTGACCGTGGTAGTCGCGGATGCCAACTCTCCGCACGAAGCCGACCTGGGTCAGGAAGTCGTCGTCATAGTCCCGGACGTGCAAGTGGGTGCTGAAGTGCCGGCCCTGGCGGTTCGCGATCAGGTCGATCGCGTGCCCCGAACTACTCGTCCCGTCCTGCCATGTCGTATGGCTGAAGGCGGACTGGGCGGAGGCGACCCAGTGCTCGTTGAGCTTGATCCTGGCGTCGAGCGATCCCACCCGGTTGTCGCCATCCCCGAGCCGTCTGTCGGTGATCGTGAAGCCGATCTTCGACTGATCGAGGATATCGCGGCTGACCCGCAGGATGCCGAATCGGGCGCTCTTGCCCGCGAGCGGGTCCGTGGAGTCGACCTGCTTGCCGGGAGCCTGGTCATCGATCAAGAGCACCCCGAGGTTGGTCTTGCCCACTTTGCCCGTGAGGCGGGCCCCGAAGCTCGGGTCGGCGATCCGCCGCGTGAAGAGCAGGTTGATCGGCGTCGAAAAGTAGTCCGCGTTCTCGAGAAAAAAGGGTCGTTTCTCTGGAAAGAACACCTCGAAGCGCTCATTGACCGTGATTTGCGGCGCGTCGGATTCGACCTGGCTGAAGTCAGGACTCACCGTCAGGTCCAGCACCATGCTGTCCTTGAGCACGAACTTCGCGTCGAGGCCAACATCGGTCTCGGCGTTGTGTTCGACGTAGCGTTCGAGATCCGGCTCGCTGTCATCGAGCACCTTGAAAGACCTCGAGCTGAGGAAGGGGATGAACTGCATGTTGCGTCCGGGCGAGATGCCCTCGAGTCCGGCGAGCGTGCCCTCCTGATTGAGCCTGCCTTCGATGTGATTCGAGTTCGGGGGGAAGAACGAGGACTCGTTGTTGCGTGGAATGTCCCGGACGAGGAAGAAACCCCAGCGCTGAATCTCCTCCGGGGGGAATCGCAGACTCTTGAAAGGGATCTCCATCACGACGACATATCCCTGTTCGGTAAGCTGGCCGTGGGAATTCCAGAGCGTATCGAAGGACGCGTCGAAGCCTTGCCCCTCGGTCCACATGGCGTCCCACTGGACGCCGAAGGGATTGCACAGGAAGGTGAACGCCCGGCGGTGGTCGAGGAAGGTGTCGAGCTGAAGCTCGACAGTATCGTCACCCCACATGTCTTCGCGCCGGGTCAGATTGGCGCGGATGGCACCGGGCTGGTCATCGAAAGCGACGAAGACCACGTAGAGCGTGTCCGCGTCATAGCCGAGGTAGACATCGGTGTGCTGGCTCGCGGGCGCTCCGTCATGCGGGTCCCGCTGTACCAGCCCGCCGTTGATCCTCGTCATCGTCCCGGCCAGTCGCGGTGGAGGGGCCATATCGAGGAAGTCCTCGATCCGCGGAGCCTCACTCATCCGGGGCACCGTGATCTCCGGCCGGAACCCCTGCGGCGCGATGGGATCCTCTGCCTGGGAGACGGAGGCCTGGCAACAAATGCCGACGAGTAGCAGTGGAACCCATGAACGCATCGATCGCTCTCCAGTAAAGTTCCCGCAAATCCCATGATGGGCATGAGAGCATGACATGCGATGCCCTCCCCCTCACAGCCACTCATTGTCGATTTTCTGCCTCGGAGGATCTCGTCTCGCCTGATGCCAGCCTGCGTCCGGCCGGAAGCGCCGAGATTACAAAGGTGATCTCGGCAGGCATTGTCGCACGCCGCGTCGCGCAGGACCGAGGCGCCGGCACGGCAGCTCGCCTGCAAGGAAGCGAAAAGCGCCTGTTGTCTTGCCTCCGCAGGGGATCAGCCCCATCTTCCCCTTGGTCAAGTGGGACTCTGAAAACGGGCAGGACCTGAGGCAGAGCGCCAGATGATAAGAGAGAAGGACAGACCGCTCCTCAGCTGGAAAGCTTCGTACAGTGTGGGTGTGGCGTCTGTCGACGAGCAGCACGCGCGTCTGATCTTCCTGCTGAACGAGTTTCGCTCGGCGATCGAAGAGAATCACGGCTGCGAGGTTCTCGAGAGGACGCTCGGCAGGTTGAGCGAGTATGCCGAGACGCATTTTGCCTACGAAGAACAACTGATGGAGCGCTGTGCTTTCCCGGATCTCGAGGCGCACCGACGGCTCCACGCGAATGCCGCGAGTCGAATCCGCGGATTCATGGAGTCTGCGGAGCTTCCCCGCGACACGCTTTGCAGCGTCGTGCTGGTTTTCGTGCAGAACTGGCTCTTGAACCACATCATGGGGGCCGACAAAGCCTTCGCGGAGCGGATGCAGGCCCACGGCATCACCTGAGTGCGGGTTCCTTCGGTCAGGGCAAAGGGAGGAACGGATGAGGATGAGGGTGGACAGCATCGGACGAGGTGTGGATCCTGCGTGCGAGTCGGTGTGGATCGTTCATGAGAGACGTGTGGATCCTGCATGAGAGATACGAAGCGCGGCCGCCTGACGAAGTTGCCGCTGGAGATCCGTGACGTGCGCCACAAAGCCCGCTTCTGCGCTGCCATCGCTCTTGCGCTCACCCTCCTCCCGGCGACGACGCCCGCGGATCAGCTCTTCGTCAGCGTGGACGTGCCGGCCACGCTCTCCGCGGCGGATCATCTGCCGAACGAAGTGATCGAACGCAACGATCTCAGCTATTCGACCGAGTTCAGCTTGGGAGTCTCCACGCAGATCTCGGCGCTGCAGCTCGAGCGCGATGGCAGCTGGCTCTTCTCCGTGCTGACGCCCACTCAGCTCGGTGGCCAGGAGTACGAGCCCCGCGACCTGATCCGAACAGATGCGGGCGTCTACTCGCTGGTCATCGATGGCGCCGCCGCAGGGGTCCCGGCTGGCGTGGCGATCGATGCGGTGATGCGCGACGCAAGCGGGCAGATCGTGCTCTCGTTTGATGTGCCGGTCGAGCTCGACGGCGGGTCGTATGGGCGATCAGATCTCGTGCTCTACGACGGGAGCTTCTCCCTCTTCTGGGACGCGACGGCCGCGGGGGTTCCGGGCTATGCCAACCTGGTTGCTGCCAGCCTGAACGATGCGGGCGACTTGACCGGGTCTTTCGATGTCCCGGTGCTCCTCGCCGGAACGGAGCACCTTCCGGGAGAAATCGTCACCCTGGCCAGCGGCTTCATGAGCTACGAGCTGGATGCGTCCTGGCCGGCCTACGCCACGCTCGGAAGCCTCAGCTTTCCACCGGGTATCGGTCCGGTTCCCGGCGCGGCCGGCGATGGCGGGCCGCCGCTCACGTTGAGTGCCAACGGTGACGGAAGCCTGCACCTCGAGTGGGCGCCGTCCTGCGGGATGAGCAGCGACTATGCGATCTACGAGGGGTCGCTGGGTGACGACGGCTCGCACCAGCCGCTGATCTGCACCACGGGCCGCGCCACGGCCGCTGACATCGACCCTGGCCCGGGAGGACGCTACTACCTGGTCGTAGCCCACAATGGCTACCGCGAGGGCTCCTATGGTCGCACGAGCGCGGGCGCCGAGCGCGAGGTGTCGCAAGGCCCGTGCCACGAACAGGCGCTGGGAACTTGCTACTGATCGGGTCTGCTCGGCGCTCTCCCGGGACGATCTGCTGCATGTTGACCGGCACCGGATTTCGTCGTACCTAGTTCCGTCAGACAGGCCGCTGCGTTGTTCGGCGAGTCGTTGAAGGCACTGGCAAGGCGGGCCGGCGAGAGTCTGCCGGGACTGGGCGGAGACGTCCCAACCCTGCCAGGGACGTCGATGGCAGGCAAGGGCTGTCGTGACCTTATATGACGGGAACTAGTGGTGCCGAATCACAATCTGGGCCGATTCGCGCCAGCCAGAGGAGCCAGAGATGAGGCCGAAGGTCTGCCTGTTGGGCGTGGTGTGTGCGCTGTTGATGCTGGTGCTTCCGGGGAGTGCGAGAGCCGACGGGCCGGGGCCTGCTGGTGGAGAGGGTGCGCCCCCTGCGTTGGTGCTGACGGAGGAGGCGGGCATCAGCATGCTCGCTTTCGAGGGCGGCCCGCGATTTCATCAGACGCTCCATGCCGTGTTGGACCTGATGCTCATCGAGGTGCCCGACAGCGACCTGCGCCTGGCGCTCTGGAGTGAGACCGACCCACGGGGGGGAAAGACGCCTTTCTACGCCATCGGGCACTCCGGGGGCAAGATGGGTCCGGCCAAGGCCACGAGCTATCTGCTGCGACTGCGGGGCGGCGCATTCGATCCGATCGCAGGGGTGCCCCCGGTGGCAAAGGCCCTGGCGTCTCCCGGCCACGCGCAGCTCTACATCGTCCAGTTCGTCACCCAGCCGCTCGATGAATTTCGCGTCGCCATCCGCCAGGCGGGAGGCACCGTGCTCGGCTTCCTCGCCGATCATGCCCATATCGTGCGGATGGACGCCGAGGCGCGGGCCGAGGTCGCCGCGCTGCCCTTCGTGCGCTGGGTGGGTCCTTACCACCCGGCCTATCGCCTGGAGCCCTTTCTCCGCGAGAGCTGTGCGGAGGCCCGGCGCCTCGCCCCGAGGGAGCGCTACAACATCCTCGTCTTTGAGGCCGGCCCGGAAGGGAAGGCTCGGGTAGCCGCGAAGCTGAGAGCCCTGGGCGCCAAGGTCGGTCACGCCAGTGCGGGAAAGTTTCTCCTCGACGCGACCCTGACACCGGAGCAGCTCTATGCGGTCGCCGCATGGGACGAGGTCGAGTTCATCGATCGCTACAGCCCCCTCGAGCTGGATATGGATAACGTCCGTGAACTCGGCGGGGCGAACTATGTCGAGACGGTGGCGGGATACACGGGGCAGGGAGTTCGGGGCGAGAGTTTCGACGCGGGTTTCAACGTGAACCATCCGGACTTCGCCTCGCGTCCCCTCCTCGAGCACGGCGGCGCGGTGGGCAACGACTCCCACGGCACGGCAACCACCGGGATCTGCTTCGG
This sequence comes from Acidobacteriota bacterium, assembly GCA_024763475.1. GTDB lineage: Bacteria > Acidobacteriota > Polarisedimenticolia > J045 > J045 > JANTFM01. Next base: position 5,806 of record JANTFM010000025.1, read on the forward strand.
AGACGGCACGGGCGACCCGAAGGCGAGGGGTCTCTTGCCCGACGGTCAGGGAATCGTCGCCGACTACAACAACATCGGCCTGACGGGCAACGATCGCTACACCCACACGGGCGAGCTCCTCGAAGCGCCGTATTTTGCCGTCTTCCAGACCTCGAGCGTCGGCAGCTCCCGCACGACCGAATATACGACGATCTCCGCGGATCACGACACCCTGCTCTTCGACTGGGATATCGTGCACTGCCAGAGCCAGTCCAACGCGGGCAGCCAGAACTCCCGGCCTCAGGCCTGGGCCAAGAACGTCGTTTCGGGCGGCGCTGTCAACCACTACGACACACTCACTCGCGACGATGACTGCTGGTGCAACAGCGGAAGCATCGGTCCTGCCGCCGACGGGCGGATCAAGCCAGATCTGTGCTTTTTCTATGACGACACCTGGACGACCTACTCGACGGGGGATGGTTACGGCGAGTTCGGCGGGACCAGCGGTGCCACACCGTCGATTTGCGGGCACTTCGGGCTGTTCTTCGAGATGTGGTCCGACGGCATCTTCGGCAACGAAGCGGACCCCGGAGGCACCGTCTTCGAGAACAGGCCGCACATGACGACCGCCAAGGCCTTCATGATCAACACGGCCAAGCCCTATCCCTTCACGGGATCGGATCATGACCTGACACGCGTGCACCAGGGATGGGGAAACCCGAGTGCGCAGACGCTCTATGATATGCGGGACAATATCTCCTTCGTCGACGAGAGCGTCCTGCTCACCAATACCGAGAGCGTGGAGTTCAGTGCGACGGTCGACCCGGGCGAGCCGGCCCTCAAGGCGACGATGACCTACGCGGACCCGGCGGGAAACCCTTCCTCGACCCAGGCTCGGGTCAACGATCTCACGCTGAAGCTCACCTCTCCCTCGTCGGTCGTCTACTGGGGTAACAACGGGTTGCTCGAGGGCAACTGGTCGATTCCCGGCGGCGCGGCGAATACGGTCGATACGGTGGAGAACGTCTTCGTCGAGAACCCCGAGTCCGGGTTGTGGCTGGTCGAGGTCATCGCGTCGGAGATCAATGAGGACGGCCACGTCGAAACCCCGGAACTCGACGCCGATTTCGCTCTCGTCGTCAGCGGCGCCTTCATGAAGACCTGCTCGTCGGACGGACGGGTGAGTCTGCGGCGAGCGGCGCGCGCCTGCGAGGACGAGGCCTCGATACGCGTGATCGACTGCGATCTGAACCTCGATGACGAGGCGATCGAGACGACGACGGTGACCATCGTCTCGGACTCGGAGCCCGGCGGCGAGAACGTGGTCCTGACCGAGACCGGCCCCTTGACGGCGACCTTCACGGGGACGATTCCTCTGAGTGAGACGGACGCTCCCGGCGTGCTGCTGGTCGCGGACCTCGACACGATCACCGTCACCTACCTCGACGCGGACGACGGGATGGGGGGCACGAACATCAGCAAGAGCGATGATGCTGCGATTGACTGCAGCGCGCCGGTGATCTCCAACGTCCAGACCGAGAATGTGCGCGCCCGGAGTGCGACCGTGACCTTCCGCACCGACGAGCCGGCCAAGGGGAGCGTGCGCTATGGCCTGGAGTGCGCCACGCTGAACGAGACGGCGGAGTCTGCCGGATTCCTGACGGAGCACGCCATCGGCCTCAACGGCCTGCAGCCGACGACGACCTACTTCTATGCGGTGGATGCGGAGGACCAGGTCGGCAACGTGAGCCGTGATGACAACGCGGGTGCCTGCTACTCCTTCACGACCCCTGAGATTCCGGACTTCTTCACCGAGCAGTTCGAGTCGGACAACGACATGGACTTCCTCGCGCTCACGTTCACTCCGAACGGATCCAAGGACTTCTACGAGGCCTGCCGCGCGACGATCTCGACCTTCCCGACGGACCCCGTCGGGGGCACGGAACTCTCGCTTGCGGATGACTCCTTCGAGGCCGTTGATCTGCTCGAGGGCAAGAGCGTGTCGCTCTACGGCGTCAGCTACGAGCGCTTCTACGTCGGCAGCAACGGTTACATCACCTTCGGCACGGGACAGAGCGACTACAGCGAGTCCCTGAGTGAGCACTTCAGCACGCCGCGGGTGGCCGTGCTCTACGACGACCTGAACCCCTCCTCTGCGGGCACCGTGAGCTGGAAGCAGCTCGAAGACCGCGCCGTCGTGACCTGGGCCGGGGTGCCCGAGTATGGCGAGACAACGAACAACGACCTCCAGATCGAACTCTTCTTCGATGGCACCCTCCGCGTGAGCTGTCTTGAGGTGACGGCGGCCGACGGCATCATCGGGCTTTCGGACGGGGACGGCCAATCCCCGGATTTTACCGAGACGGATCTCTCGGAGTTGTACTGCGGCAACGCATCGGCTCCGGGCGAGGCCGGGCGCGCCACCGAGTTGTTCGTGACCGCCTACGACAAGGGCACCGGCGTGATGTCGCTCAGCTACGGCGTGCCTTGCCAGGCGACCGGCCACACGATCGAGTATGCGGAACTCACCCCGGCCAATCTCAGCTCCCATTCCTGGGAAGGTCAGGAGTGCGCCTTGGGCGCCAGCGGCAGCTACGACTGGTCGACGGACGCTCTCACGGAGTCCCTCTTCTTCGTCATCGTTGCTGACAACGGGAGCGACATGGGCTCCTACGGCCAAGACAGCGCGGGGACCGAGCGTCCCGAAGACACCACCTCGACGGCCTGCCCGCTGCCCCAGAACCTGGGCGACCGCTGCGACTAGCCTTCTGAGTGCTTGATCTTGCGTCGTAGGAGAGTGGGAATCGCCTACGGGTTTCCTTGAACGTCCGTCACGAATCGCTCGACTGGGTGGTATCCCCGGGACACGACCTCGTCTCCCTTGAAGACAGCCCAGCTCTGCAGGTTGCGCTGGAAGCGGTGGGTCATCTGGTGGAGCTGAAGTGCCGAATTCGCGAGGAAGAGATAGAGAACGCGATCCGGGTTGTAGGGGTTGGGCAGCGCGAGGAAGAGGCCGTCGTCGCTGCTGGCGTACTCCTCTCCCTGCCAGCTGAAGTGGTTCTTTCCCAGCGTGACGGGAAGGCGGTCTGCGATGCGCGCGAGGAAGCTGTTGTCTGAGGGCGAGCCGAGGACCATCAGGTCGTGGGTGCGGGCCTGCTCTTCGCTCAACTCGGCGTCTTTCACCAGGGGCGGGAGGATCTCCACGTAGGCGTTGGCGACGGTCTCCTGCCAGCGGAGGGCCAGGGTGTGGTTCGCTTCGATCTGGCGGGTGCTTCCGTAGATGATCAGCGTGTCGTGGAAGTCGTCGATGAAGTTGGCGAAGGTGTAGTAGCGCCCGCGGGGGACCGGGATGTCGTTTAACGCGTTGAGGGTGATCCGCAGCGGTTTCTCGTCGAGCTGGAAGGTCGTGGCGCGCTGGCCGACGATCTCGAGCGGGCGAATCTGCAGCGATTCGGCCGTCTCGATCAGGACATGGGTGAACAGGTGGTAGGCGGGCGCTGCTTGCATGACCTCGACGGTGAGCTCCCAAGCATCCTCACCGGCCGGGCTCACCGTGACCTTCGGCGTGGGATCGGGAAGGCCCTTTCTCTCGATCCACTGGCGAATGAACGCATCGAGATCCCGGCCTGAGACCTTGTTCGTGAGCGCGATGAACTCCTCGTTCGTGATCTCCTTCCTGGCAAAGCGGTCGTGAACCTCGTTCATCAGGTCGAGGAAGAGCTCGTTGCCGAGGGCCAGGCGGAGCTGGTGCAGCAGGAAGGTCCCCTTGATGCGGGGGATCTGGTAGGGGCCGAAGGCCTCGTAGGACCGGCTGGTTTCGACGGCCGCAAGATCCTCTTCCCGGGAGACGGTGTAGAGGTAGCGTGTGTTCAGCTCCGCCAGGCTGCCGGCGAGGGCGCGGGACGCCTTATTGGCCTCTTCGTCCAAGCCATTGAGGAGACGCCAGTAGGCGGCGCTTCCGGAGACCAGCCAATTTTCGCGGGCGGAGCGGGGATAGACCGTCTGCCTCCAGAGCTTCCTCTTGTCGGATGTGAAGAAGGTTGCGCGTGTACCGAAGTCGTAGCTGTCTTCGCCATCGTCCTCCTTGCCACCCTTTTCGGAGACGGTGTCACGCGGCGCCGCGACCCGCTCACTCTCCGGCAAACCCTGGAGTTTCTCGTTGACGAAGATCGGACTGGGCGTCGAGTAACCGAGGCTCAAGTGTGGGATCGCCTCCGGAAGATCCGGCATGATGCGGTTGCCAGGCGCAGGGAATTTCTCGCGCAGGGTGACCTTGCCATAGTGTGCCAGGAAGACCAGCTGCCGGGCCATCTCGCTCGTCGTGATCTTGCCGTCGCAGGCGTGGGCCCGGTTGACCGGTGACGTGGCCCAGAGATTGACCGCCGCGATGGAGTCGATCGTTCCCTTGTGCTCACGGTAGAACGCGTTGAAGGCGACATCGCGATTCCAGGGGGAGAAGATGAGGTCGTAGGGCCTGTCATTCGGCTGCGCGACGTACTCCTTGCGCACCTCCGGATCACGGTTGTTGTTGTTGGCCCACAGGAAGCCTGGAGTGCCGAAGGGGGACATGTCTTCGCCCGTACGCCAGAGCTTGGACTTGTGGGTCCCCAGGAGGAAAATCGCAGCCTCGCCTGTCTTGACGTCGGCAATCGGCCAGTCGTTGGTGTACATGCCGTTGTTGCCGTCTTCGAGGATCTCCACGACCTCATCGATGCTGTCGGCATACTGCGCGGCCTTGCGAATACGATTCGACTGGGGGGTGGAGTCGGGCTCGTAAGGGGTCTGGGAAACCGTGGTCTCGCCGATGACGATGCCGGCGTCGTTGATGTAGAAGTCCGCGCCGGAATGAATGCCGCCGGGGAAGGTGTGGTAGATGAGGCGGTGACCGGAACTGGGGACGAGGTCGCAGAGGACGTTCCAGTGCACTCCCGTGTAGCCCGCCCACATGAAGATCTGCCCGAAGACGATCTCACCGTCGGCCGTGGCCGGACCGGTAGCGACCATGGCCGAGCACTTGTGCTCTTCGAGCTCGACCAGGAGCTCCTCCTCCGCTGCCAGGAAACCCTGGCCCGTCAGAGAGTGCGGTGTGACCGACAGGGCGCGATGGAGCTGGCCGATGTCCACGACGGAGTTTAGCGTGACGATATCAAGCAGGTCGAGCGCGCGGCCCTCGTAGCGGGCTCCCGCCTTGGCGGCACCGGCCGCGATGCCCTTCATCTCCAGCAGGTACTCTTCGTCGTACTCGCGGAGGAAGATCGAATCGGTCTCGAAGCGCAGGGTATTCCAACCGGCCACGGGATCGGCTTCGTTCTGCCGCACGCCGAGCTTCTTGATGTAGGAGACGATTTCGCTCGGGAGCAGGTATCCGTACTGGAAGCCGCGCTCGAAGGGTTCCCCCTCGATGTGTACGAAGATCCAGCCCCGGTCGTCATAGCGATAGGCCTTCCCGAACCAGCGGACGGTTTCGGGTGGGATGTACTCGCGAATATCGTCGACTTTCTCCAGGCGAATGTCGTCGAACCAGGCGCTGCCGGTGGCGGTTCCGTTCAGGCCGAGGTGGAGGCGCACGCGGTCACTGCTCTTGGTGGCGATGAAGAGGGTCTCGATCTCTCGCCACTCGCTGTCCGCGCCGAGGGTTGGCGAATGGTTGGTCAGCGGGAACGAGGCCATGCTCAGGCACGCGGGGACGGCGGTGGGATAGCGGCTCGTCGGGTCCGAGAAAGCGCCTTCGGTACGAATCCACCCTGCGAGGCGGTAGAGCTGGCCCACCTGGAGCTTGATCGGTGCAGAAACGACCGTCATCGCCGCAGGGCTCGCGTTGTGGATGCGCAGGCTGCGGGAGCCCGAGTGGAAGACCGAGTCGTCGCTGCTGGCGACTCCCTGGACTCCGTGTCCCGTCTGCGCGGTCCATCCCGCGGGCAACGCAGCGGCCGCGGCCTCCTCGAAACCCCCGTTCTCCAGCGGGAGGGCCGCCTCCCCGCCGAGATACGGGAAAGCGGAGGGGGTAAGGCAGAGCGCAAGGGCGGTGGCCAGAAGGCCGGTCGAGATACGTCTCATCGATCTTCTCCTGTGAGCCTGCACCGGGGAAAGAGCCGACACAGGTCGCGCCGAATTCCTCCAGTCAGCTTGCACCGAGAAAGAAAAAGAAAAACTGAGTCGGGTCTGGATCCGGCTCCGATTTCCGGGATTCTAGCCCGGACCGGACGGATTGGGCTGGGCGGGTCACGCGGCGAAGGAGAGAGTATCCTTGACGGCTGAATCAGCATGAACATATAAGAACACTAGACGGAGAGTGTTTTTCTCTCAGAGGAGTGTTGTGCACCTAACCCGAAGAGCTGGGCCCGAATCCCGTGGGGAAGGCCGCGGCAGCCGATGAATCTGCTGCCGAGATTGCTCGAGAGCCTGGGCGGGATCACCCTGCTGACCTGGGACTGCCTCGTGCAGTTCTTTCGGCGTCCTTTCGGCTTCGGACTGGTTTTTGAGCAGATGCACCGCCTGGGCGTGCGCTCGCTTCCGCTGGTGGGCCTGACGATCATCTTCACCGGTGCGGTGATGGCTTTGCAGGTCTCCGCCACGCTGGCCTCCTACGGTGCCCAGATCTACGTCGGTTCCTTCGTCAGCGTGACGATCGTGCGGGAACTGGGGCCCGTCCTGGCCGCCGTCATGTTCGCGGCGCGGGTTGGGGCCGGGATCACCGCAGAGATCGGCTCGATGACGGTGACCGAGCAGGTCGATGCGATGCGGGCGCTCGGGGCCCACCCGGTCAAGAAGCTGGTGATCCCGCGCCTGGTCGCCCTGCTGATCATGGTCCCGGTGCTCACGGTGATTGGCGACCTGCTGGGAGTCTTCGGGGGTCTCTACGTGGCCGTCGCCGAGATCGGCCAGAGTCCGGGCTACTACTTTTCCAAGGTTGCCGAATTCCTCTACCTGAGCGATGTGCTCGCGGGGGTCGGGAAGACCTTCTTCTTCGCGTTCTTCATCGGGATCATCTCCTGCTACAACGGCCTGAAGACGCGGGGGGGCGCCACGGGTGTGGGCCAGGCCACGACGAACACCGTAGTGGCCGCCTCGATCTCGATTTTCACGGCGAATTTCTTCCTGGCGAAGGGGTTCCTCGTTCTGCAGAACCTGCTGGGGATTGCGTGATGAGCGTCTGTCCCGCGCCGTGCGTCAACGCAAAGGGCCAGAACGCCTTCATCTGCCTCCACGGCATCGACAAGCGCTTCGGGCCCAAGGTGGTCCTCGAGGGGCTCTCGCTCCACGTCTTCCCCGGCGAAACCCTGGTGATTCTCGGAGCCTCCGGAACGGGCAAGTCCGTGGCCCTGCGGCACATTATTGGCCTGACGCGCCCGGACAAAGGCAGCGTGTATATCGACGGTGAGGAGATCCAGGATCGGACCGAGCTTTCGCTGGTCGAGGTGCGGCGCAAGATCGGTTTCCTCTTCCAGAGTGGAGCCCTCTTCGATTCGATGAACGTGCATGAGAACATCGCGTTCCCCCTGCGGGAGGCCGGCTGGAACGAGGCGCGGGTCTGTGAGCGGATCCCCGAGGTGCTCTCTCTCGTCGATCTCGATCGCTCCGTTGCGGACCTGATGCCCTCGTCGCTCTCGGGTGGCATGCGGAAGCGTGCCGCGCTGGCTCGTGCGATCGCGGTCCGGCCGCGCGGGATTCTCTACGATGAGCCGACGACCGGGCTTGATCCGGTGACCGCCAACACCATCAACGCGTTGATCCGCTCGATGCAGAAGCGCCTCGAGGTCACCTCGGTGGTGGTGACACACGATATCCATTCGGCCTTCATGGTCGGCGACCGGATCGCCTTCCTGCACGAGGGGAAGATCCGTTTTCTCGGCACCGTGGACGAAGCACGCAATACGGCGGATCCGGTGCTCTCCGCTTTCCTGGGCGGCAAGGCACTGGAGGAGGAAGACCATGGCGCGTAGAGGTGCTCTTCGGAATATGGGCATAGGGCTGACTGTCGTCGTTGCTCTGACGATCTTCATGGTCGCGATCCTGGTCGTCGGCCAGCAGACACGACTCTTCGTCGAAAAGGTGACCTATCGCACGAACTTCCGGGATGCGTCCGGGCTTCGTGTCGGTTCGCCGGTCACGATGTCCGGGGTCCGGGTCGGGACGGTGAGCCGTATCGTGCTTCCGACGGATCCGAGTTCCCGGGGAATCGAGGTCTTCGTCCGCGTGGACAAGGCCTACGCGCCGCGGGTACGGGAGGATACGACGACCTCGCTGGTCATGTTGCAGTTGGTGGCGAACGAGAAGTCCGTCGATCTCAAGCCGGGCGATTCCTCGACGCCTGAGATCGCGGACGGTGGTTTCGTTCCGTCCGACGAACCTACGGCTTTTCTTGAGCAGGGGCGCTCGATCGCCAACACCCTCGAAGGGGTGACCCGGGATATCAGCGAGATTCTTAGCGCGATGCGCAAAGGCGAGGGGCTCCTGGGCAAAGCGATCGTCGACCCCGAGTTCGGCCAGGAAGGACTCGAGACCATGCAGGCCGCGCTCGAAGGGCTGCGGAACCTGCTGAATCGCGTCAACGAGGGCGAGGGCTTGATCGGAAAGCTCGTGGCCGATCAGCCCTTCTCGGACCAGGTTGCGGGCGATCTGCGCCGGGCCACCTCGGGGCTCGCAGCCGTTGCAGAACGCATCGAGAAGGGCGAGGGCCTGATCGGACGGCTGAGCACCGGGGACGAGGGAGAGGCGCTCCTCGAGGACCTGCGGCGCCTGAGCGAGGCGATGGTGGGTGTGGCGAAAGCCTTGGAGGCGGGCGAGGGTCTGGCGGGGAAACTCCTCAGCGATGAGGAGTTGGCGTCTCGCGTGGCGGGGAACCTTGACGAGACCATGGCCAATCTGGCGGCGATTACGCGAAAAATTAACGAAGGTCAGGGCACCTTGGGCCTGCTGGTGAACGATCCCTCGCTGCACGATGACGTCCAGGAGACGCTCACCGGAGTCCGCGAGAGTCGCGTCGCTTCCTGGCTGATACGGCACTACCATCGCAAGGGTGAGAAGGAGGCCAGGAAGGCTTCCCCGGAAGACCAGGGTGTCGAGACACCGGCGGAGGCGAAAGAAGCTGTTCCTAGTGCTGGAAAGCTGGGCTAGGAGGCGACATATTGGACTCCTTCAGGGTGAGGCGTGTCCAAGCCCGACCCAGATGACTCAACCACGGAGACAACGAGATGACCAAGCGTGAGGTCGATACGCAGGCACAACAGCAGTTGCTCGAGAAGATAGCGAACAAGACCGTCAAGATCGGTGTCGTCGGTCTGGGATATGTCGGCCTTCCTTTGGCCGAAGTTTTTTGCCGGGCAGGAATATCTGTCTGTGGTTTCGATGTGGACCCGGGCAAGATCGACATGATCCAAGCCGGAAAGACCTACATCGGCGACCTGAGCGATGAGCAGGTTCAAGAGCAGGTCGGGTCCGGCCGGCTGACGGCGACAACGGATTTTGATGGCTTGGCGGAGATGGACGCGATCCTGATCTGCGTTCCGACTCCTCTGCGCAAGACGCTTGACCCGGACATCTCCTACGTGGTGTCTTCGGTCGAGCAGATCAAGAAGCGCCTGCGGCCGGGGCAGCTCGTCGTGCTCGAGTCAACGACCTACCCCGGGACGACCGAGGAGGTCATCCTGCCAATGCTCGAGGAGACCGGCCTCACGGTCGGGAGCGGTTTCTTCCTCGCCTTTTCTCCGGAGCGCGTCGACCCGAGCAACGAGCAGTACAAGACCGAGAACACGCCGAAGGTCGTCGGCGGGACCACGGAGGGGTGCCGGGCGGTTGCCGAGGCGCTGTACACGACGGCGATTCCGGCGGTCCACATCGTGTCCTCGGCGCGCGCGGCCGAGATGGTCAAGCTCCTCGAGAACACCTTCCGGCTGATCAACATCGGCCTGGTCAACGAGGTTGCCCTGATCTGCGAGAAGCTTGGGCTCGATGTCTGGGAGATCATCGATGCGGCGGCGACGAAGCCCTTCGGCTACATGGCCTTCTACCCCGGTCCCGGACTCGGCGGGCACTGCATCCCGATCGATCCGCACTACCTGAGCTGGAAGCTGCGCTCGCTGAATTACTTTACCCGCTTCATCGACCTGGCCTCCGAGATCAACCGGGGCATGCCGGAACATGTCGTGGCCAGGCTTGGCGAGCTGCTCAACGAGCACGAGAAGCCGATCAAGGGCTCGAAGGTGCTCGTCATGGGTGTTGCGTACAAGAAGGATTGTGCGGACACCCGCGAGTCGCCCGCAGAGGATGTGATGATGCTGCTGCGCGAGCGGGGAGCGGATCTGTGCTTCCACGACCCCTATGTCGGAGCTTTCGATGTGCACGGGGACAGCGTCCGGTCGGTGGCCCTCGACAAGGAGACCATCGCCCAGCAGGATGCGGTGCTCATCATCACCGATCACTCCGACGTGGACTATGATCTCGTCGCCGGGAACGCAACGCTGGTCTTCGATACGCGCAACGCGATGAAGACGGCAGAAGGAGACCACGAGAACGTGGTGAAGCTCTGAGCATGGCGCAGAAGACTTATCTCGTGACCGGTGCGGCCGGCTTCATCGGTTCGAGTCTCGTGGATCGCTTCGTCGAGCGTGGGGACCGGGTGGTCGGTCTCGACAACTTCGACACCTTCTATGACCCTGCCATCAAGCGGGCGAACATCGCGCAGTGGGAGCGTCATGCGGGTTTTCGGATCGTGGAAGGCGATATCCGCGATGCACAGCTCGTCGAAGGACTCCTGCGGGAAGAGCGTGTTGATACCATCATTCATCTCGCAGCCCGGGCCGGCGTCCGGCCCTCGCTCGAGCAGCCTGAGCTCTACGCCGATGTGAACGTCCGGGGGACGACGATCATCTTCGAGTGCGCGCGGAAAGCGGGCGTGAAGCGGGTGATCTACGCCTCGTCCTCGAGCGTCTACGGGGGGAACAAGAAGGTTCCCTTCTCGGAAGAGGATCCCGTCGATCATCCCGTTTCGCCCTACGCCGCGACGAAGAAGGCGAGCGAGGTCATCGCGCATTGCTTCCATCATCTCTACGGCATGGATACCATCGGCCTCCGTTTCTTCACGGTCTACGGGCCGCGTCAGCGGCCGGAGATGGCGATTCACAAGTTCACGCGGATGATCGATCACGGGGAAGCGATCCCTGTCTTCGGCGATGGGAGTTCGCGCCGTGATTACACCTATATCGATGACATCTGCGATGGGGTCCTCGCCTGCGTCGATCGAGCGCGGGGCTACCGGGTCTACAATCTCGGGGAATCCGAGACGACGACGCTCAGTGAACTCATCGAGCAGGTCGGGGCCGCCGTGGGCAAGGAGGTGTTGATCGACCGATTGCCGTTCCAGCCGGGTGACGTGGAGGTCACCTTCGCTGACGTGACGCGCGCAAGAGAAGAACTCGGATACGATCCGCAGGTCAAGGTCGCAGAAGGCCTCAAGCGCTTCATGGCCTGGTATCGAGGACAGTTTGGGGAGGCATCATGAATATTGCGGTGGTGGGCACGGGCTACGTCGGTCTGGTCTCAGGCGCTTGTTTCGCAGAGTTCGGGACCACCGTCACCTGCGTCGATATTGACGAGAAGAAGGTGGCCTCGCTGAAGGCCGGCGATATCCCGATCTACGAGCCGGGTCTCGAAGCGGTCGTCAAACGCAACGTGGAGGCCGGCCGACTCAATTTCACCTCTGATCTCGAGAGCGCGATCCGCGACAACCTCGTCCTCTTCATTTGTGTCGGAACGCCGCAGGACCCGCACGGTCGCGCGGATCTCCGCTCGGTGCTGGCGGTGGCAGGCTCCATCGGGGATCGGATCGAGGGCTACAAGGTCATCGTGATCAAGTCGACCGTTCCGGTGGGAACCGGTGACAAGGTCGAGGCCTTGATCCGCGAGCGCTCCGGAGGGAAGCATCCCTTCTCGGTTGCCTCGAATCCCGAGTTCCTCCGCGAAGGTGCTGCCATCGAGGACTTCATGCGGCCGAATCGCGTCGTTGTCGGGACGGAAGATGACCAGGCGCGGGCGATCCTCGAAGATTTGTACCGGCCGCTCTTCCTGATCGAGACGCCGATCGTTCACACGCGCCGGCGGGCTTCCGAGTTGATCAAGTACGCCTCGAATGCCTTCCTGGCAGTCAAGATCTCCTTCATCAACGAGATGGCGAATCTCTGCGAGACGGTCGGCGCCGACGTGCACTCGATCGCCCGTGGCATGGGACTCGATCAGCGCATTGGCAAGAAGTTCCTTCACCCGGGGCCGGGTTTCGGCGGCTCCTGTTTTCCGAAGGACACGATGGCGCTCCTGGCGACTGCCGAGGAGTTTGGCGAGACGATGCGAATCGTCCAGTCTGCCGTGGACGTCAACGACGAGCGTGCGGGCCGTATGGTGGAAAAATTGCGCCGCGCTGTCGGGGGATCTCTCGAGGGCAAGACCATCGCGATGCTGGGTCTCGCCTTCAAGCCCAACACGGACGATGTGCGGGAGTCTCCGGCGCTGAAGATCGCGGAGGGACTTGCTGAGGCGGGTGCGAAGGTGCGTGCGTTTGATCCCGTTGCCTACGAGACGGCGGTTGCCAACGGTTTTGCGGGGAAGGTCTGCGAGAACGAGTACGATGCCTGTGAGGGTGCGGATGCGATTGCACTCGTCACGGAATGGAACCAGTTCCGCAATCTCGATCTCGGGAAGATCAAGGAACTGGTCGCGGCCCCGGTGCTGATCGATATGAGAAACATCTACGAGCGCAAGGACGTCGAGGGGCTTGGTTTTAGCTACGAGGCCGTCGGACGCTGAGAAACGATCCAAGGAGGGTTCTGCGGTGAGAGTACTGGTAACAGGTGGTGGTGGATTCATTGGTTCGAACCTGGTGGAGACCTGCCTCAAGCGCGGGGATGATGTGCGGGTCATCGACAACTTTGCGACGGGCCGACGAGAGAACCTGGTCGATGTGGAGAGTTGGCGCAAAGCGGGCGGCGGTGTCTTCGAACTGGTCGAGGGAGACATTCGGGACGCCGAGACGGTGCGCCGTGCCGTGACCGGAATGGATGTCGTTCTTCACCAGGCCGCGATTCCCTCCGTGGCCCGCTCGGTGGCCGATCCCCTGACCTCGCACCAAGTGAACCAGGATGGCACGCTGAACCTCTTGATCGCAGCCCGTGATCTCGGGGTGAAGCGATTCGTTGCCGCCTCGTCTTCCTCGCTCTACGGCGAGTCGCCGACGCTGCCGAAGGTGGAGACGATGCCCTCCGCGCCCCTGTCGCCCTACGGTGTCGATAAGCTGGCTGGTGAGACCTATTGCAAGGTCTTCACGCAGCTCTACGGGTTGCAGACCGTTGCGCTGCGCTACTTCAACGTCTTCGGGCCGCGGCAGGACCCGAATTCGGAGTACTCCGCTGTCATCCCGCTCTTCGCCTCACTGATGGCGCGGGGCGAGAAACCCACCCTCAACGGCGAGGGCACCCAGACCCGGGACTTCACCTACATCGACAATGTGGTGCAGATGAACTTGCTGGGCGCCGAGGCGCCGGAAGCGGCCTGCGGCGAGGCCTACAACGTCGCGTGTGGCGAGCGGATCTCGCTCCTCGAACTCGTCGAGAAGCTCAACGGGATCCTGGGAACCCAGATCGCAGCCCAGCATGGGCCGCCGCGCGCCGGAGATATCCAGCACTCGCTGGCCGACATCGCCAAGGCGGAGGAGAAGCTCGGCTACAAGGTCACGGTGGCGATGGACGAGGGCTTGCAGCGCACGGTGGCCTGGCTGGCCCAATGATCGATCGGGCGGTCATCATCGCCGGAGGGGGCGGCACGCGGCTCTGGCCCTGGGCGGGGCCCCATCGGCCCAAGCCACTGCTGCCGCTGGGTGGGGGGGGAAGGACCCTCCTGTCGGCGACCCTCGATCGCCTCGAGGGCGTCGTTGCCAGCGAGAACATCCGGATCCAGGCGTCCCCCAGTCTCGGTGCGCTGCTTGTGGCCTCCGACGAGCGTCTCGGCGTTGGCGCCCTGGGGACGGAACCGTCGGCTCGCGATACGGCTCCCGCGATCGCGCTGGCGATGCGGCGCCTCCTCGACGAGGACCCCGAAGCCGTCACCGTGATCCTGCCGGCTGATCACCGGGTTGCGGAGCTCCCGGCATTCCGGCGAGCGCTTGAGCGCGCGGGGGATGCGGCCAGGGCGGGATTCCTGGTGACTCTTGGCATTCAGCCCGATCGTGCGTCCACGGAGTTCGGTTACAT
>JANTFM010000026.1 GCA_024763475.1 Acidobacteriota bacterium
AAACCGGTGAACAGGTCGGCAAATACCGGAATGACGAAGGTCAGGATGACCCAGACCACGACAACCGCGATGGCCATGACCGCCACGGGATAGACAAGTGCTCCACGAATCGCTGCCTTCAGCTTGACGATCTTCTCGATGTAGACCGCGAGACGCTGAAGGATGGTATCGAGAATACCGCCCGTCTCACCGGCGGCGACCATGTTCGCGTAGAGGTGATCGAATGTGCGGGGATGCTTGCGCATCGCATCCGCCAGGGTCGAGCCTGCTTCCACATCCGCACGCACGGCGTTGAGAACATTCTGGAAGACGCGGTTCTGCTGCTGGCTGGCCAGGCTCTCCAGGCACTGGACCAGCGGCAGCCCGGCGTCGATCATCACCGAGAACTGCCGGGTGAAGATGGAGAGTTCTTTCTGCTTGACACCACCGCGCAACCGGGGAAGTGCGATCTCCCTTCCTTTCTCGGTAACCGATGAAACGACGACACCCTGGCGGCGCAGTGCGGCGACAGCTTCTTCTCGCGTGGACGCCTCAACTGTGCCTTCCCGGTCTTCGCCGGTGCGGGCTCGACCCTTGTATACGAAGATGGGCATGATCTCTCCTATCTCATTCCACTGCTGATGCTAGCGGCGTCCGGGAGCCGGGGCGCCTCCGCCGAGTGTGCCAACTCCCCTGCTGATCATTTCCTGCAGTTCCTCCGCATGATGCGAGACGTCCAACGCGGTCTGCATCGTGATGCTGCGGCGGAAGTAGAGCGTCGCAAGGGACTGGTTGAAGGTCTGCATACCGTGCGTGGCCTGACCCGTCTGCATCATCGAGTAGATCTGGTGGACCTTGTCCTCGCGGATCAGGTTCCGGATACCCGAATTGGGCACCAGGATCTCCATTGCAAGCACCCGTGACTGACCATTCGCATGCGGGAGCAGGGTCTGACAGAGGACCCCCTCCAGGACCAGTGACAACTGCGCGCGCACCTGGGCCTGCTGGTTCGCTGGGAACACATCGATGATCCGGTTGATCGTCTGGGAGGCGGAGTTCGTATGCAGGGTCGCGAAGGTCAGGTGGCCTGTCTCGGCGATCCGGAGCGCGCACTCGATCGTCTCGAGATCGCGCATCTCACCGATCAGCACGACGTCGGGATCCTGCCGCAGAACGGAGCGCAGGGCGTTGGGGAAACTCTTGGTGTCCGACCCCAGCTCCCTCTGGTTCACGATGCAGCGTTTGTGGGAGTGCAGGTACTCTACCGGATCCTCGATCGTCACGATATGCGACTGACGCTCCCGGTTGACCTTGTCGATCATCGCGGCGAGGGTCGTGCTCTTGCCGGAACCGGTAGGCCCGGTCACGAGAACCAAGCCTCGGGGCCGGTCAGCCAGCTTCGAAATGACATCCGGAAGACCCAACTCCTGGAAGGTCTTGATCTCCCAGGGAATCGTCCTCAGCGCAGCGGCAACCGCTCCTCGCTGATGGAAGACATTGACTCGGAATCGAGCCATGCCCTTCATGCCGAAGGAAAAGTCGAGTTCCAGGTTGTCCTCGAATCGGTGCTTCTGCTGGTCCGTCATCACGGAGTAGATCAGCCCCTTGGTTTCGGCTGCGCCGAGTGGAGGCATCTGCAACGAGACGAGACCACCGTTGATCCGCACCTGCGGGGGCGAGTTCGTCGTGATGTGCAGGTCAGTGCCACCCTGCTCCACCATCGTTTTCAGTAGTTGTTGAAGTGTGACCGCCACCTTGCTTGCGCCTCCCTCTCCTGGAACCCCTAGAAGACTGTTTCCCGCACAACTTCGTCGATGCTCGTAACACCCGTCTTGATCTTCTCCAACCCCGATCGGCGAAGAGTGATCATCCCCTCTTCCACCGCCTGTCGTTTGAGCTCTAGCGCGCTGCACCCGGTCAGGATCATTTCTCGGATCTCCTCGGAGATCTCGAGCACCTCGAAGAGTCCACAGCGGCCCTTGTAGCCGGTGTTGTTGCAGGTTCCGCAGCCGCGACCCTTGAACGGTTTGACCTCGGCTGCTTCCTCCGGAGAGAAGCCGATGTCGATCAACGCCTGCTCCGGCACTTCGATTTCCTCCTTGCAGTCCTTGCAGACCCTTCGCACGAGTCGCTGTGCGGCAATCAGGTTGACCGAGGTCGCGACGAGGAAGGGCTCGATACCCATGTTCATCAGGCGATTGATCGTCGAAGGAGCATCGTTGGTATGCAGCGTCGATAGCACCAGGTGGCCGGTGAGCGCGGCCTTGACCGCAATCTCGGCCGTCTCAAAATCGCGAATCTCACCGATCAGTACGATGTTCGGGTCCTGTCTGAGGAAAGACCGCAGCGCCTCGGCAAAGGTGAGTCCGATCGACTCCTTCATCTGGACCTGGTTGATTCCATGGAGGTTGAACTCCACGGGATCCTCCGCGGTCATGATGTTCGTCTCGGGCGAGTTCACCATCGAGATCGATGAATAGAGGGTGTTGGTCTTACCTGACCCCGTGGGCCCGGTGACAAGAACCATGCCCCAAGGCTTGAGGATCGCGGTCTCGAAGGCCCTGTAGGAAGACTCCTCGAAGCCGAGCTTCGTCAGGTCGAGGCAGAGATTGTCCTTGTCGAGCAGTCGCAGCACCACCTTCTCACCAAAGAGTGTGGGAACGCTCGAGACGCGGTAGTCCATCTCCCGCGTCTTCTCGTTCATCCGCATCTTGATCTTGATCCGGCCGTCCTGGGGCAGGCGCCGTTCGGCAATGTCCAGCTTGGCGAGAATCTTCAGGCGACTGATCACCGCATCCCGTAGCTTGGCGGGTGGACGCATGTACTCGTGCAGGATGCCGTCAACACGCAGACGGACCCGGAAGTCCTTCTCGTAGCACTCGACATGTATGTCGGAAGCTCCCTTGTCGATCGCATCGACGAGAATCCTGTTGACGATGCGAACAACCGGCGCGCCTTCGCTCGCGGATTCGAGGTTGTTGACGTCGATCTCGTCTTCGTCCGACATGAGTTCGACGTCGTCGGCGTCGGGGCCCGCGTTTTCGTCGAAGACCTCGTCCTCGGAGATCTCTCCGAAGAGGTCGATGTCCTTGTCCTCGTAGGAGTGGGTGATCGCTTCCTTGATCGCGAACTCGCTCGCCAGGACGGGCTCGACCTCGCATCCGGTACGGAAACGAATGTCGTCGAGTGCAACCACGTTCGTGGGGTCCGCCATCGCGATCGTCATGATGTTGCCGGTCTTGTGGACCGGAAACACGTTGTAGCGAGACGCCGCGTCCTCGGGAACCAGTTCCAGCAGGTCCCGCTCGACATGCGGGAAGAGGCTCCGCAGGTCAATCGCCGGGATGCCGTATTGCTCAGAAAGCAGGTGGACGAGATCTTCCTCGCTCACGCTCCCCATCTGGACGAGGTGGTAGCCGACCTTGCCACCCTCGCCTTTCTGGCGCTCCAGTGCATCCTCGAGGGCCTCGCGGCTGATTAGCCCTTCCTCAAGCAGCAACTCACCAATTCGGTCCGCCATCCGCACCTGCTCCTACGGTCTACCCTTGAATCGCTCCGCCTACACGACGTTCTCTCACGCCGGCGGAGCGACCTCCGGTCTACACGAATCTCCGGAGTAGAACTTGGGTGCCGGACTACTGGCGGTCAAGGAGCAAGAACTCAGGGAGTCCCGGAGAAGGGAGGCGTTTCCCCCCAGAGCACGTCTCTCTGTGCGCGCTCCTCAAGCAAATCGTCCATGAAACGCGTGCCGAGCTGACCGGAAACGAATGCGGGAGCGGCGATGATCTCCGCGAGCAACGGCAGATTCGTGGAAATACCCTCGATGACGAAGAGGTCCAACGCACGTGCCAGGCGCGAGAGGGCCTCCTCACGGGTCTTACCCCGGGCGATGAGCTTAGCGATCATCGAATCGTAGTGGGGCAGTACCGTATACCCTGCGTAGGCCGCCGTATCGAGGCGGACCCCGGGCCCACCCGGCGGATGAAAGGTCGTGATCAAACCCGGACAAGGGCGGAAGGTCCAGGGATCTTCGGCATTGACGCGAGCCTCGATGCTCCAGCCGTGGATCGAGAGGTCTTCCTGGCGGAATTGGAGAGCCTCTCCCGCGGCGACTCGGATCTGCTCCTTCACCAGGTCCAAACGGGTGATGTTCTCTGTGACCGGATGCTCGACCTGGATCCTCGTGTTCATCTCCATGAAGTAGAACGACCCGTCCTCATCGAGTAGGAACTCGACCGTTCCGGCATTCTCGTACTCAACCGCCCGCGCCGCCACGAGCGCGGCCTCTCCCATGCGCCGGCGCAACTCTTCGTCCATGACCGGCGACGGAGCTTCCTCCAGGATCTTCTGGTGCCTGCGCTGGACCGAGCACTCCCGCTCGAAGAGATGAACCACGTTGCCGTAAGAATCCCCGAGAATTTGGAACTCGATATGGCGCGGGTTGGTCAGATATTTCTCGACATAGACCTCATCCGAAGCGAAGGAGGCACCGGCCTCGGCCCTCGCGGCCTCGACCGCGCCGCGCAAGTCTGCGGGACTCTCCACGATCCGCATGCCGCGCCCACCACCACCCGCCGACGCCTTGATGATCACCGGGTAACCGAGACTCTGGGCGAGATCCTCGAGACCGTCGAAGGTCGCCAGGACGCCCTCACTGCCTGGAACCACCGGCACGCCCGCGGTGATCATCGTGCGGCGCGCCTCCACCTTATCTCCCATGCGGCGGATGGTCTCAGCACGGGGACCGATGAAGCTGATACCGCATTCCGCGCAGACCTTCGCGAAATGCGCGTTCTCCGCGAGAAAGCCGTAGCCAGGGTGAATCGCATCGGCTCCGCAGATTTCCGCGGCGGAGATGATCGCCTTGACGTTCAGATACGAGTCGGCGCTCTGCGCCGGTCCGATGCAGATGTCTTCGTCCGCGAAACGAACGTGCAGCGAGTCGCGGTCCACGTTGCTGTGGACAGCCACCGTTCGAATCCCCAGTTCGCGACAGGCCCAGATCACGCGCAGGGCGATTTCACCGCGGTTCGCGATCAGGATCTTCTTAAACATCAGCTCTTCTGATCGGACCGGATGCGAAAGATCACCTCGCCGAACTCGATGGGTTGCGCGTTCTCCGGCAGGATGTCCACGATCGTACCGGCGGTCTCCGCCTCGATCTCGTTCATCAGCTTCATCGCCTCGATGATGCAGAGAGTCTGACCCACCTCGACCCGGTCACCCTCCTTGACGAAAGGCTCGGCTTCGGGGTTCGGTGCCCGGTAGAAGGTACCGACCATCGGGGACGCAACATCCACCAACCCCACTGCGGGAGACGATCCCGCTGGAGCCGGGGGCAGATCGCTTGCCCCTCGCGGAGCCGCAGCCGGAAGAGGATGCATCGGTTGCGCCATCGGCGCAGGAGCATGACTTGCTGCTGCCAGCGATACCGCCACCGGGGGGAGATCCTTCACGACACGCAGGCGGAAGTCCTCCATTCGCAGTTCGAATTCCTGAAACCCCGCGTTGCGCACGTAGCGCAACAGGTCCTTGATCTCCTTGGCGTTCATCTCGTCCTCCCGCTACGAACAGTTCCTGCCAGCCCGGATGCTAACACGGCCCGGCGGGGAAGCGAGCGAACTCAGACGAGGAGCAGCGAGGCCATTCGGCCTGCGATCACCTTTGCGGCAAAGCGAACGCGACCCGCGAGAGTTCCGCTGCCGGCGCGTAGAATGACGACGAGCTGTGCTCCTGGAACCCGGCGCACGACCAAGAAACCCGCCTCAGCGCTGAGCATCCACTCGGTGGTCTGCCCCAAAGCGGACGCGGCCGCGAAACCCGCAACAGACAAAGTGGCTGCCAAACCCTCGGCAGCCACCTCGTCGGCATCGGATGATGACTCGTCGTGACGCCAGGATTCGACGAGCACTCCATCACTGTCGACCAGCAGGGCATCCGTAGCCCCTGGACACAGCCGAACGCAATCTGCGAGGAGCTGCGCCAGATCCATCACGTCCGACGGCATACGAGTGTCCCCTGACACGGCGAGGCCTACCCGCCGCAGGAGTTCACCACGCGGACTTGAAAGCGCCCGGTAGCCGTCACCTTGTTGCCAGCCACATCTTCTCCCCGGAAGACCATGTCCATCCAGCCCTTGTCGCCGATCGTGAAGTCGCCACTCGCGGCATCGCTCGCGGGGACGGTCGTCATCGCGTGACTTGCAATACCGCCCGCGGGGACAGTGACTGTCAGACCTTCCGTACGATCCGGAGGACCACCATTCCCCATCTCGAAAGAGATGTCGACGTTGGTGAAGATCACGTCGTTGAACGGTCCCGTGGCCTGGCCGCGGGGACGAGACTCGAAGGAAATCGTCTGGTTGAAGCCAGTGTAGAAACGCTCCTCCGGATCCTGGAGAGTCCCGTCGTTGTTCTCGTCTATGAGTTCTCCATCGACATCGACGCAGGTCTCCGTCGGGCTCGCACCTGCGACGGTGACGAGATTGTCTGACTTGCTGGGGTCGTCAATGGAGCTGTTGCACCCCATTCCTGCCAGCAGCGCCACCATCAGCAGCGCCACCAGCGGCAACCAGCTCTTGATCCTTGCTGTCATGGTCGCTCTCTCCCTCTCGGCTTCAGGAGGCCTTGATGATCCGCGGCGTGATGAAGATCAGCAGCTCGCGGTTTCGTGATTGGATGTTCTTCGACCGGAAGAGCCAGCCGAGGCCAGGGATGCTGCGGAACCAAGGCACACCGGTTTCATTCTCACCCTCATTGACGGTGAAGATCCCACCGATGACGGTCGTGCCGCCATCTGCGATGAGCACCTTGGTCGTGGCGCGCTGAGTGTTGATCGCGGGCACTTCACCCACGGTGTTCACGAAGTCGGGAGAGTTGTTCTCGACCTCGATATCGAGCACCACTGTGCCTTCAGCCGTAATCTGCGGCTGCACGATCAGGCGCAGCGAGGCCGCCACGAAGCGCACATCGATCTCGGTCGCGGTCGTGCTGACCACCGGGATCCGCACGCCCTGCTCGATCTCGGCCCGCGCGTTGTTCTGGGTGGCAATCTTTGGCTGCGAGAGCCGACGGGCGTAACCTTCGGACTCGAGTGCATCCAAGGTGATGTCGAGTGTGAACGAGTCGAGCACGTTGCCGAAGGAGAAACCCAGCGAGGTCGCGGCCGGATTCTTCGGCAGGTTCAAATCGAAACCCCCGGTCGCCCGGTGCGGGAAGTCCAGGCTGGTCGCCGTTCCGAGGTTCGGATCGGCTCCGGCGAAGACGCCCCAGTTCACGCCGAGATCCTTGACGAAGTCTCGGGAGACCTCGACGATCCGGGCTTCGATCATGACCTGCGGCGTCTCCGCATCCAGGGTCTGGAGCAGCCGGTCGATGGCCTCGACCCGGGTGGGAATGTCGCGAATGATCAGGGTGTTGGTCCGCTCGTCGATGATGACCCGGCCCTTGGGGCTGAGGATCGCTTCCCGAACGATACTCTCGACCTCCTCCGCCTTGGCGTAGGAGAGTGTCCGGGTCTTCGTGACCGCGGGCGCCTCGAGTTCCTTCGCCTCGTGGAGTGCCTTCCTGGCAGCAGACTCCTGCGCCAGCTTGGCGATCGGCGCGATGCGAATCACGTTGCCTTCGAGCACCATGTCGAGACCGTTGTTCTTGAGAATCAGGTCGAGGGCCTGGTCCCACGGCACGTTGTCGACCACGATCGTCACCGTTCCACCCACGCCCGGATCGAGCACGAAGTTGAGACCGGAGATGTCGTGGAAGAGGCTGAAAACCTGTTTGATGTCTGCATCCACGAGTTGCAAATCGACGCGCTTGCCCGTGTAGTCCTTTCGCCCATCCTCGATCGTCTTCGTCTCGGTGGTCGGCAGCGGTACCGCATTGAAGGAGCGGTCCTCCGCAGGCAATGCGAGCGGCTTGCCAGCCTCGCCAGCGAACTCACGGGTGAGATCAGCTGCTTCGTCGACCACTTTGGCAATCTCGGGCTCGAGCCACGCTTCTTCCTGTGCCGGAGCTTCCGGCAGGGGACGGCGGGGGGGAGCTGTCATGGCCTGTTGGCTGCTCTCCGGAGGCAGAAGGTCCGGAAGAGGCGTTGTGGCAGCGTCCCTCGGCTCCAGGGGCGCATCGATCTCAGCGTCGATCTCCGTCTCGTCCCCGAGCATCGTGGAGGGAAGCTCCGGCGGCTCTGGCGCCAAGTCCGCGTCCCCGGGGATCAAGGTCGTGGTGAGCGAAGCCGGTCGCGGCGCCGGGCGTTCCGGAACAACCGCCAGCTGCTCCCGCTCCCCGGCCTGGGCCCGTTCCACGAGCTGAGCCGGCTCGCCGACAGGCTCTGTGCTCTCGACGGACTTTGTGGTGTCCACGGGCTCTGTCGTGTCCGCGGGCCCTGCCGTGTCCGCGGGCCCTGCCGTGTCCATGGCGAGCCCTGCAATTTCGACCACGTCCTGCCGAGACGGTACCGGGGGGGGCACCACAGGGTTGTCACGAAGTGCCGCGAGAGCGTCACTGCCACGGTCCGCAAGAAGCAACACCAGTTCGCTTCCCTCGCGATGAATTTCCCATTCCATCGGCTTCGAGGTGTCCAGCACCACCCGCGCCATGGGATTGGGGGCTTCACGATACTGTCCCACGCGAACCTGGATCAGACTCCCTTCTCCCGCTGGAATCCGTGATCCGCGGTCCTGGGCTTCCACTCCAGGAAGATCAACGACGATCCGGTCGGGACCGGACAACGTGAAGACCTGGAAAGGAAGGGCGCCATCGGCACTGAGTACGACTCGGTGAACTCCCGGCGCCAACGGATCCGCCACGGAAACGGTAGACAGCAGCGACGCTGCGATCTGGCCCTCCGGTGCGCTCTCCGAGACCAATAGCGGGGGACGATCATCGTAGGGGGCCTCGTTACCAGCGATGGACAGCGTGACCATCGCCACCGTCACGAGAACCACGGCGAGGAACCACGGTGCGCGGTTCCAGAGCTGTGCCCTCCTCATTCTACGTCCTCCTCGTCTAGTTCATCCGATGGGTAGAGCTTCTTGTACACATCACGGTAGGGCTTGATCCGCCGGGGATCATCCACGCTCTGCCGGAAGACGACGACGCCCCTGGCGTCATCGATGGCGATCACACGGCCGTCGTATACGACGTCACCCACGCGGAGCGTGTGTCCCCGGTTATCAGAACCGTTGAACAACGCGAGAGGAACACCCCTTACGTCGGTCGAGATCCCGCGCAGATCGATTTC
Source organism: Acidobacteriota bacterium (assembly GCA_024763475.1). GTDB lineage: Bacteria > Acidobacteriota > Polarisedimenticolia > J045 > J045 > JANTFM01. Next base: position 9,217 of record JANTFM010000026.1, read on the forward strand.
ACTTACCAACATTCCGGCAATGCCCTTCGGCCGTTTTCCGCGGCGGCCCGTAGGCGTCGCCCGGACGAGCGGCTCGAAGGGATCCCTGCGACCCGCCGGATCGTAACTGAAATGGCGACCCGTGAGTACGGACTCGCTGTCCCGCTCCATCTGCTTCAGCAGGGCGTCGTCCCCGTGACCCGGCCCGTTCTCCTGCGCCACCGCGAGAGGAGCCACCAAGACAGCAGCGAGCAGCCCACAGACGATCGCGGCCTTCCACCTTCGAAGCGCTTCATCGTGCGTGATCATCACTCACCTCCTTCAGCAGCAGGCTGGTCTTCGCGGAAAATAAAGGTCTTCGCTACGAAGCTGGCCGCCACCGTGGCGTCGCGCACGGACTGATCTCTTGTTGCCTGGATCGACACGCCCTCGACGTTAATGATACGGGCGTGCTTGCTGATGCGATCAAAGAAAACCCCGAGCTGATGGTAGCGCCCCACGACATCCATCTTGATCGGCTGCTCCTTCAAGAGCTCGCCTTCCTGCAGTGGCTGCGGGTTGAAGAGCCGCAGGTCGAGATTGGCCTGATCAGCGAGTGACTTGATCCATTTCAACAGGTCCCCAAGCTCGGGCTCGGTCGGGAGGATTCGCTTGAGATCCACCAGCTTGAGTTCCAGGGCGGCGATATCCCGCTCCAGCTCGTCGAGCTTGGCGACGGCCCGCCGACCCACGCGGATCCGACTTTCCTTATCATCGAGCTTCTTCTGCAAGTCCGCGACCTTGACCTTCTTCTCGTTGAGACCCGCCGGAGCCCACTGGTACTGCGACCAGACCAGGGCGGCCGTGACCGCCAGGGCAAGCAGCAGGTGTCCCCACCAGGGCATGTTCTTGAAGTCCATGATCAGCCCCTCGCCGCTTCGGCTGTTTCAGCCGTTTCGCTTTCCTCTTCCACCGCCTGGACACTCCCGGCAGCAACCGGAGGCGCAAAATGGCAGGAAAGGCGGAAACTCACGCCTTCGGGCACGGTCTGGGTCGTGCCGAGCGTGACATCCGAGAAGAAGCCCGAGTTCTTCAGGTTGTTGTAGAAGTTGGATACGGCGTTGTAGGTCGTCGCCTTGCCATGCACCTCGATCGAGCCATCTTTCTCCGCCACACCTTCCAGCCAGAGAAACTCGGGAAGCTCCCTGCTGATCTGGTCGAGGAGATGCACCGGCACGCTCTGCCGGCGCTTGAGCTCGGAGATCAGGACGACCCGTTGTTCCAGAGCATCCTTATTCGCCTGCCGCTCGTCGACAGTAGCAATCGCCGCCTCGAGCTCCTTGAGTTCGAGGTCTGCGGTCGTGATTTTCTCCTGCAGCGTCTCGATCTGGTTCCCGAGAGAGAACCAGTTCCAGCCGACCCAGGCTAGGCCGAGGAAAAGTATCCCAACCCAGATCGCCGCCTGCAGGCCCTTCCCCCCCCAATCGAACTGGGGACCGGCACTCGCAGCCGTTTTCTTTTGATCGAGCAGGTTGATCCGGATCATCGGTCACCCACCTTTCGCAGCGCAAGACCGACGGCCACCGTCACATCCGGGCCGATCTCTCCGACCTGGCTTTCCAGCTTGGGAGGGAGTTTGACCGCGCGGAAGGGATCCAACAGTTCCACGTGGGCACCGAACTGGCTCGAGAGCGCCTCTTGCATGCCCGGCAGACGGGCTCCGCCACCCGTGAGATAAATGGCCTCGAGCGGGGTTTCGCTCCCGGCAACCGCCTTGACGAAATCGACGGTCCGCTGGATCTCGTGGCAGAGCTCCTCGTTGACGGTTGCAAGGATCACTCCAACCTGTTCCCCGGGAACACCCTCGACCGCCTCACCGCGCTTGGCCGCCTCCGCCTGATCCCGCGAGAGATTGAGTTCCCGCTGGACAGTATCGGTGTACTGGTTGCCACCGATAGAGATGTCTCGCCAGAAGACAGACATGCCGTTCTGAAGGATGGAAATGTTCGTCACCGACGAGCCGATATCGATCAGAGCGGCCGAGCCCGGCATCTCCTCAATGTAGTTGGCCTCGAAGCAGTTCAGGGCAGCGAAGGTCCCCACATCAACCGTGACGGCCTCCAGTCCTGCCTGTGTGATCACCGAGGTGTAGTCGTCGATCTTCTCCTTGCGAGCCGCAACGAGGATGACATCCATGTTGCCTTCGCCCGCCAGGGAAGAACCCTCGAGCACGTGATAGTCGAGTGAGACCTCTTGGATATTGAAGGGGATGTACTGCTCAGCCTCCCAGCGGATCTGATCGGCGAGTTCCTGCTCGTTCATCGTGGGCAGGTTGATACGCCGAATAATCACCGAGTGACCGCTCAGAGAGGTGGCCACTTTCTTCGTGCGGATCTTCCCATAGGTCCAGATCCGCCGAAGGGTCTCCACCACGAGCCCCGCATCCATGATCGTCCCATCGACGATCGCCTCCTGGGGAAGTGCCTCCGTGGCGATGGACTGAACTTCCCAGCCCTTCCCACGCCCCAGATCCTTGAGCTCGACCACCTTGATGGAACTGTCTCCGATATCGAGCCCCACCAGGTCTTTCGACCGCCCAAAGAACATCCAGAACCTCCGCTCAGGTCCGGTGAGAAAAAGGCGTATCCGGACAAACTCGAAAGTTAACGATAAAGGCAGGAATGGTCAAGGAGTGATCGACTGAGTCCGGTCTAAAAAAACTCTATTCGCACCTTGTACCGCACCATCCGTGGCTTTCTCGCTCTCCTTCTCGAGCGTCCGGAGCTAGCTCTCTTGCTCCGAACCCATCCTCTCTCGACCCCCGGGAACGACCCCACTATCGGGCAGACAGTGCGGTCCCCAAGATCCTCGGCGGTCTCCTAGCGGCGAATATAGGTCCCGCGATACGCGCGGCAAGGCACTCTTCCGGGGAGGATTTGCTGACTCGGGAAGACGGAAGACCCCCGCGAGCCATGAAAGCCGCATGGGGAGCGGGTTTCGACGGCCCCAGCGGTCGCCTCATATCAAACCTTGGCGATCGCTTCGATCTCGACTCGAACGTCCTTTGGCAGCCGGGACACCTCGAACGCAGCCCGCGCGGGCTTGTGGCCTCCAAACGCTTCCGCATAGACCGCATTCATCGCCGCGAAATCTCCGAGATCCTGCAGGAACACGGTTGTCTTGATGACTTGCCCCAAGCTACTGCCAGCGGCCGAGAGGACGGCCTCCAGATTCTTGAGCGCCTGGCGGGTCTGCGACGCCGTGTCGCAGCCCACCACTTCGGCCGTCGCCGGGTCCAGGGGGATCTGTCCCGAGCAGAAGACCAGCCCATCGGCCACAACGGCCTGGCTGTAGGGGCCGATGGCGGCGGGAGCTGCTGCGGTCGTGATCGTCTTGAGTGACATCTTCTGCTCTCCTGAGCGGGCTAGCCGCTTGGTGAGGTTCGTTCCACGTGGCGCACGCCCTCGATCCGGCGGATGCGGTCGAGCAGGCGCTCGACCTGCTTGCGATTCTCAACCTCGGCGACGATGCGAATCACACCCTCGCCTCCCTCCCCGACCTCTGCGTCCGCGTGGCGAATATTGACCTTTTCGCGTTCAAGGAGCTCCGCCACCCTCGCCAGCCGACCGGGAATATTGGCCGTCATCACGAGAAGGCCGACGTTGAAGCGGGTGGATGAGGCGTTCCCTGCCCAGGCGACCTCGATCTCGCGATTCGAATCCACCAGCAGGTTGTCGAGATTCGGACAGTCCTCAGTATGAACCGAGACGCCCCGCCCCCGCGTGATGTACCCGCGGATCGTATCGCCCGGAATCGGGTTGCAACAGCGCGCCAGGCTGACCATCGTGTCGTTCAGCCCCTGGACGACAACCTTGTCCCGATCGCGGCGCAAGACCCGGCGGACCTTGCCAAGAATCGTCGGTGCGCTCTCCTCGTCGCGGGACTCCTCCGGCGCGATCAGCCGGACAAAGTCGCCCGGCACCACCTTGCCGTAGCCGAGTGCGGCGTGCAGCTCAGCCAGGTCTCGCAGGCGGAGTTTCTCGAGGGCAGACTGGATGAGCTCGTCATCGATCTTCTTCAGCGTCAGAGAATAGCGCCTGAGTTCCTTGTCCAGCATGCCCCGGCCAAGCTCGATCGAGCGCTCCTGGTCCGCCTGCTTGAGGAAATGACGGATCTTGCTCCTGGCTCGCGCCGTCTTGACGATATTCAGCCAGTCCCGCTTCGGCTTTCCGCCCCCCTGTGTGAGAATCTCGACGATGTCTCCGTTCTCGAGTTCCGTCTTGAGCGGAACGAGCTTGCCTCGAACGCGGGCACCGACACAGGTGTGCCCGACTTCGGTATGCACGGCGTAGGCAAAGTCGAGCGGCGTCGCCCCACGGGGCAGGGCGATCACGCGACCCTTGGGCGTGAAGACCCGGACTTCCTCCGGGAAGAGATCAATCTTGAGACAGCGCGAGAACTCCCGGGAATCCCCCACGTCCTGTTGCCAATCCATCACCTCACGCAACCACTGGACTCCGGCGACCTCCTTCTCGGTAAGGAGCCCCTGGTCCTTGTAGCGCCAGTGCGCCGCGATGCCTTGCTCTGCCAGTTCGTGCATCTCCTGCGTACGGATCTGGATCTCGAAGGGAAACCCCTTCTTGGACATCACGGAGGTGTGCAGCGAGCGATAGAGGTTCGGTTTGGGCATCGCGATGTAGTCCTTGATGCGGCCCGGAACCGGCGACCAGACTCCATGAATGATACCCATGGCCCCATAACAGTCCTGGATCGAGCCCGTGATGACGCGGAAGGCCACCACATCGTAGACCTGGCCGACATCGATCTCCTGAACCTTCATCTTCTTGCGGATGGAATAGACGCTCTTCACCCGGCCGCTGATCTGGGCCTTGATCTCGTGCTCTGAGAGTGTGTCCTCGAGGACCTGCCCAACCTCTCCGATCAAGGAATCGATGACATCCTTCTTCGCCGCAAGGTGCGCGATCAGGTCGTCATAGATCTGCGGTTCAACGTACTGGAGCGAGAGATCCTCGAGCTCGTGCTTGATCTGCCCGAGTCCCAGGCGGTTCGCGAGAGGCACGAAGATCTCCTGCGTCTCGATGGCAATCCGCTTGCGCTTGTGCTCCGGAAGGAAACCCAGGGTCCGCATGTTGTGCAAGCGGTCCGCCAGCTTGACGAGGACGATTCGAATGTCCCCGACCATCGCGAGGATCATCTTGCGCAGGTTCTCGGCCTGCCGATCCGCCGCAGAGTCGAACTTGAAGCGAACGAACTTGGTAACCCCATCGACGAGGCCAAAAATCTCGTCACCGAACTTCTCTTTGAGCTCGGCAGCCATCGCCTCGTAGTCGTCAGCATCCTCGATCGTGTCGTGCATCAGGCCGGTCGCGACCGTGGGCACGTCGAGGTCGAGTTCCGCCAGGATTAGCGCAACCGCGAGCGGGTGAACCAGGTAGGGCTCTCCGCTGTAACGCGTTTGTCCCCGGTGGGCCATCGCACAGAAGATGTAGGCGCGGCGCAACAGGTCCGCGTCCGCATCAGGACGAGTCTGTTCTACGCGCTCCTGCACATCTTCGAAACGAATCACCGGCGCCGCTCACTCATGGAATCAAAGCCCAGTATAGATCGGCCCGCGAGGCCTCTTCAATCTGCTCGCGGCTTGCGGGGAACGATCGAAAAGAAAAGAGCGGGCCAATTCGACCCGCTCTTTCTGGAGCCAACCACCGAATCACGAGGCGCTCAGGAAGAGACCCGCTTTCCGCTTCGCGGCATCTTCGATCTCGGTCCATCGGTCGACCTGCCACCGAAGAAGCGCTGCCAGATCAACAGGATCGGGCTGGCGATGAAGATCGAGGAGTAGGTTCCAACGAAGATACCGATGATCAGGATGAACGCGAAGGGGTGAATCACCGGACCACCAAGGAAAAAGAGCGCCGCCACGGCCAGCAGTGTGGTCAGCGAGGTGATCAGGGTCCGGGACAGGTTCTGGTTGATCGAGAGGTTGATCCCCTCGCTGAGCTTGCTCGACCCGCGGTCGCGCAGGTTCTCGCGGACGCGATCGAAGACGACGATCGTGTCGTTCACCGAGTATCCGACAAGGGTCATGAAGGCCGCGACTACCGGCAGATTGGCCTCCATCCCGGCGAGGGAAAACGCACCGAGGGTGATGACTGTGTCGTGTACGAGGGCGACAATTGCCGCGAGACCCCACTCGAACTTGAAGCGGATCCAGATGTAGATCAGCATGCCGATCAGGGCGCCGAGGATGGCGAAGACGGCCTTGTCCCGCATCTCACCGGAAATCGACGCCTCGATGAACTCCTGGCCACGCAGGGCGAAGGGGCCGACGAATGCGTGGGATTGGAGGTAGCTCTTCGCCTCTTCTGTCATTCCATCGAGTGCGAGGACGTCCTCCATCGTCGTGAAGACCCCGTTGTTCTCGCGGCGCTGAGTACTGAGGGTCTCGGCGATGGCCGTCGCGGTGACTTCATCGAGCCCGGCCTCGGCGACCAGGTGCTTCTCCAAAGTAACTTGGTCGGCCACGTTGAGGTCTAGGAAGCCCTGCGCGATCCGGTCCGCAATCTCGGGCGGGCGAAGCGCCTCGACGATCTTGGCCGCCTGGTCGCGGTCCCTCTCACCCTCTTTCTCGCTCTCAGGCAGCGGCACGCGGATGACGATTTCAGCGCCGCCCGTGTCGCCAAAGGCGGTCACGGAAGACCCGGAGAGGCCGGCCTCGATGACCAGCTTGCGAACGGTCTCGATCTGCGGCGGATCCACGTAGCGCAGGATGACGTGGGCACCGCCCGCAAACTCGACGCCCTTCTTGATGCCGCGGGTGGAAAGAATCCCGACGGATGCGACCACCAGGAGGAGCGAAATAGTCAGGGCCAGAGTCCTGCTGGCCATGAAGTCGATACGAGTATCTTGAAGAATGCGCATGTCTGCATCCCCCTCAGATCGACAGGCGCTGAGCTGCCCGATCACCGATGATCAAGCCGAACAACGTCCTGGATACGAAGATCGCAGTAAACAGGGATGCGATGATTCCCACGCTCAGGGTCACGGCAAAACCGCGAACCGGTCCCGTCCCGTATTGGAAGAGGAAGATCGCGGCGATCAGCGTCGTGATGTTCGCGTCGAGAATGGCGGACAGCGCCTTGCCGAAGCCACCATCGAGAGCTCCTTTGACGGTCTTTCCCGAGCGGAGCTCCTCGCGGATGCGCTCGAAGATCAGCACGTTCGCATCGACGGCCATACCCACGGTCAGGATGAAACCCGCGATACCCGGCAGGGTCAGGCTGGCACCGAACCATGCGAGCGCGGCAGCCACGAGAAGCAGGTTGAAGAGCAGAGCCACTACGGCGTTCAAGCCGGAGAACTTGTAGTAAATCACCATGAAGATCATGACAAGCACGAAGCCGATGAGTGCGGCACGGACTCCGGCCTGAATCGAGTCCCAGCCGAGCGACGGGCCCACGGTCCGTTCCTCGATGGTGATGACACGCGCCGGGAGCGCTCCTGCACGCAGGACCAACGCTTGGTCCTCCGCTTCCTCATAGGTGTAGTTGCCTTCGATCTGCCCGGAGCCCGGCAACTCGCTCCGGATGACCGGCGCACTGCTAATCTTCCCATCCAGGATGATCGGCATCTGACGGCCGACTGCGGCGCGGGTCGCCTTGGCGAGTCGGTCCATCGCCGAGACCCGGCACTGGAAGGAGACGACGTAGTCGCCCCACTGCCCGCGATTGAGACGCGCGTCCTGCAGGTCGGCGCCGGTGATGATCGCGCTCTTCTCAACCGCGTACCAGCGGCTGATCTTGCGCTCGCTCGTCTCCTTGTTAACCTCTTCTTGGGGCAATACATCGACGCCGATCGGCAGCGAACCCCCGAGAAGTGCGACGACCGCATCCTTTGTCGGCGCAACGAAGGGCCCCGAACCATCGGGCCGGTAGTACGCCAGGCGAAGCTCCAGCTGCGCCTGGGTCTGAATGACCCGCTTGACTCGAGAGGGATCTTCGACACCGGGAAGCTCGACGAGAATTCGGTCTCGGGCACCGCTCTCCACCCGCTGGATGTTGGGCTCGGCGACACCGAATTCGTCGATGCGATTCTGGATCGTGCTCAGGGCCTGGCGGACGGATTGGTCGCGCAGTTGCTCCTGCTCCCGCTGGGGCATCATCGCCCGGATCCCATCCCCGCTCACTTCCAGACTCCAGGTGCCGAACTCCTCGTCAAGAAAGATCCGTGCGTCCTCGGCACGCGCAGGCTCGATCCCGGTGATCCGGACTTCTCCGGGCACATCAGTGCTCGTTCCACGCGCCTCCGCATAGCCCTCCGCGCGCAGCAGTTCCGCCATCCGCGTGGCTCGGACATCTCCTTGGGCCTTGAGGGCGTCATCCGTCATCACCTGCATCATCAAGTGAGAACCGCCCTTGAGGTCCAGCCCGAGATGCATATTCATGAACGGACGCCCTTCATCAGGACGCGGCCATGCATTCCATACCGCCCAGGCAAGGACCAGACCGATCAGGATCAGTCGCCAGCTCATCGTCTTCACGAATTCTCCTCCTGCGCCTTCCCCGCGATGTGGCTACGAAGAAGCGTCACCTCGAACCCAGGCGCCAAGCGCACCTTGAGCTTCTTTTCTTCGACTTTCGTGATCGTCCCGATCAGGCCCCCGTTGGTGATGACCTTATCTCCGGACGCAACCGCACCGATCATGGCCTCGTGCGCCTTCTGCCGCTTTCTCGCCGGCATGATCAGCACGAAGTAGAAGACACCGAACATCAGAGCGATGGGGATCAGGTTCACATACCAAGGCGACGATTCGGCCGCCTGGGCCAACAACAAGGCAATAAACGCCATGATTGGGGTACCTCCCGTCATGGAAACAAGGGATCTAATCCGTCTGCTTTGGTGGAACGCGCAAGGTCCTTGCCCCGAGCACACAAAAGCCACAGCGCGGGCGTCATCTTACCCGAGCCGCAAAAGCGGGACATTCTGTCCGCATACGGGCGGGCTGGCAAGCCCGTTCTTTTCAGACCGGGACTCCCCCTCCAATGGATTTTTCCATGCTGAACCGTATATGTTCACTAGACTGAGGGTCCTCAAAGGAGCTTTCATGTCGACCGATACCCCGCTGGACTTCTCGATTCGCCGGCTTGGCGACCCGCGACACTCGTCTCCCATGGCCCTCGGCGAGACCGCCGGGGACGACAGTGCGGACTTCGTCGCAGAAGATGCCCACGTTCTCTATGAGATAGACACCACCCGCATTCACCGTTGCGCCGAGTTGGACGGACGTGTTCCCGCGCTGGAACGGGCGGGGCCGCGGGCGAAGCTCTACTTCCGCCCCGGCGATGTGAGGGCTGCCATCGTGACCTCGGGAGGGCTCTGCCCCGGGATCAACGACGTGGTTCGCTCCGTGGTCCTGACGCTGAACTTCCAGTATTCGGTACGGGAGATCCTCGGAATACGCTATGGGCTGCGGGGCTTCGGATCGGACGATTCGCCGCCGACCGCCCTCTCGCCGGAGGTCGTGAAGAACATCCACCTGCAGGGTGGCTCCTTTCTCGCCTCCTCGCGAGGGGCCCCGGATGCGAAGGACATCGCGAGTTTTCTCGACCGCAACGCGATCCAACTCCTCTTTATGATCGGCGGTGACGGCACCCAGAGGGCCGCAGCTGCGATCTCGAAAGCCGTGGACGACGCGGGGCTCAAGGTCGCGATCATTGGAATTCCGAAGACCATCGACAACGACATCCTCTTTGTCGACCAGACCTTCGGCTTCAGTACCGCGGTCTCCCACGCCCGCGAAGCCATCCATGCGGCCCATGCGGAGGCCCAGGGCGCCTACAACGGCGTCGGTCTGGTCCGCCTGATGGGCCGGGACTCCGGCTTCATCGCCGCGGAGGCCGCCCTGGCCTCCGGTGAAGCCAACTTCGTCCTCATTCCCGAAGTCCCCTTCGACATCGACGGAGCCCAAGGCTTCCTCTCCACCCTGCACCGGCGCCTCGCCTCCCGTCGCCACGCCCTGGTGGTCGTGGCCGAAGGCGCGGGTCAGCGATTCCTGGAAAAAGAGTGCGGCACCCTCGGCGCAGACGCATCCGGCAACAAACGCCTCGGGGACATCGGCCGCTACCTTCGCGGCCAGATCACCGCCTACTGCTCCACGCGGGGAGTTCCCGTCTCGGTGAAGTACATCGACCCCGGCTACCAGATCCGGGCGGCCCCGGCAAACGCCCCCGACGCGACCTACTGTCAACGCCTCGGCCAGAACGCTGTCCACGCCGCGATGGCCGGCCGCACCGAGATGATGGTCGGCCGCATCCACGGCCAGCAGGTCCACGTCCCGATCGGCATTGTCACCACCGGCCGCAAGCGCCTCAACCCCGAACACCCCCTCTGGCGCGCGGTCATCCAAAGCACCGGCCAGCCAGTCCACATGGTGAATCGCTAGATCTAAGCTCTTAACATTCTGGTTTTTCTATCACTTGAGACCGAAACATTTCGCCTGCACACACAAGAAACTTGCCCCCGGCGCAACTCGTCCCGATAATACCCAGCACTTGATCAGACCCCTGCCCCTGCAGGGCGCACGTGGATCATGCGGAGGGGTGCTCGAGTGGCTGAAGAGGACGGTTTGCTAAACCGTTGAAGGGGTCACACTCTTCCGTGGGTTCGAATCCCACCCTCTCCGCCAAGATCCACGCACAAGAAAGCGGGCCTCCCGGCCCGTTCTTT
>JANTFM010000027.1 GCA_024763475.1 Acidobacteriota bacterium
CCCCTCCATCCCGAAGGCTTGCGCGACCTCATCTCAGCGCAAGCTCCCTGAGCGAGAGCAGTCGGTTCGGCTCATCGCACGCGACGCAATCTGGCCAACTGGGACGGTTCTGATGTGGACGCGATGTGGACGCGGCGCAACCGGCACCGCGACAAAGGAAGGGGACTGACCGAGAGAAACCCAATAGCCACCAGGGATCCCCGCCGTGGGCGCTACTGGGATCGAACCAGTGACCTCTGCCGTGTGAAGATACGGCAGACCAGTTCGCTGACCTGGGAGTTCGGCTGGAAACCCTCTGTGAGCAGGGATTCTGCGCTTCGGTCGACTTCGCCGTTTCGCACTGTTTCGCGTCGGCTTGTGTCAGATCTGTGTCAGGTTGGCATCAACGTCCTCACCATCCGCTCCCCCCTTCACAAGGTTGTCCGCGGCGGGACGGATACTCCTGGCAAGAACCTGCTCCGAAACGCCTCACCACGCGTCCGGTCCGACGCCAGTGGCTGCTAGCCCCTTAGCCGTCAGACGCGCCAGTCGGCGGAAATGGGTGACACAGCGTTGGGCGTCCACAAGTCGCAGAGACGGCTCAAACGCCGTCAAGGACTTCAGATGATTGAGGGCATCTCGATGGCTAGCCGCCGGGTGCGCAGCCTGCCAGGTCTTCGCCTTCTGGCGAACACTCTCCAGAACATCGACGACCGAGAGTCGAGCGTGGCCGTGAGCGATGTCATGACGCAGCCGCAGCCAGTCGTCGATCGTCTCTGCCGCTCGCGCTGGCGTAACGATGATCGATCCGACACCCTGCCCTCCCATTTGACTCCAAGTCCATAGCGGGTATGGATCGAAGTCGACCAGCTTCAGAAGAGAACGGCTCTTCTGAGAATCAGGCGTGCTGAATCCGCCAACGGCCTGCAGAACCTGACCGCGGAGGAGGGCTCCGATGCCCGATCCGCCAGCCGGGTGTGAATGGTCGAGGGCCGCTCTTGTGAGATCTTGCACCGCTGTCTGCCATGCTGCCACGGCTAGGACGACGATCGCCCGGTTCAGTGATGGTTCAAGCGACCGGAAGCCTTGACTACCGCCGCCGTGCGTCTTGTGTACTTGCGCGATCGCATCGCAGTGGCCCATTGCCCTCTCGAAGCGGTCCCTGGCGTCTTGGAGATCCATCCTTCAGTCTCGCACGGGATCAACTCGGACTACTCGCTCGGCCATCTGCCCTCTTGTTCAAGCAGCCTGCGCAGCTTCGCAAAGAGGTTCGGGTGGTAGCGGCGCGACCCCGGCTCGTTGCTCACGGTCGTGTGGAACCAACCGGATCCAGGGACCGTCATGTGGATCATCCGCTGGCCCTCGTCGTACCAGACGCCAAATCTCGCGTATACGGTCTTTGATCCTCCTGGAGCCGGCTCGATCGTCATTGCGTGCCCTCCTTCCCAATTCGCAGTTCCCCGTCGATCACCGAGAACATCCACTCGAAGACAGCCGTGAATCGCTCAAAGGCCCCGGAGTCAGAAAGCAATGAGAGCCTTCTCAGCGGCCACTTGGTCACGACCTCCTCCGTTAGGTCGAAACCTGGAACATCATTGATTCTTCCGATCAGGTCGAGCTTCCGGTCTGCTTCCCCAAAGGGTGGCTTCATCGAGCCGAATTGGATGGCGAGCCCGCCATCCGTCCACAGAGTGAACAGGTTGTGGGCCACCGACCCCGAGAGGTACTTCGGAGAGATCGAGCCCACGTCTTTGCCCCGGCCATAGTCCATCCGAAGGTTCTTGGCCGCACACCAGTCCACGAGTCTTCTCGCTGCGCGGACATCATCCGACGCACGAGAAGCTTCGATCACCTCGAAGAAGCGCTCGTGGGTCCACTTCGTCGAACCGGTGTGGTCGACTTCTGCGGCACCCACCTCCGGCGGAAGGCCCTCCCCTGTCTCGCGGGAGGGTTCAGAGATGACCCTGTCTTGGGGCTGAGCAAGGCGATACATTCCCCTGTCCACACGGACAATATCGGGCCATTGCGTTGGCGCCCCACAGTTGACGCACATGTGGGCGACGATGTGCGCTCGCAGCGTTCCTTCGGGATACCTCGACGTGATCCGCCGAGTCTCGGCGAGCAGCTCTGAGAGAGCGAACACTCCCTTCCCGGTTCGCTGCTGGAGCGAGGAAAACGCCCTCAAGATCGCAGACCGAGCCGTCTGAGGCTCCGAGTCGACACTAGCGGGGGCCACAGCGACCTCGACCAGCTGAGAATCCACCGGCGCTTCGGGTGGTGCCATCACGGGTGCCAATTGCGACTGCTCGGGGCACGGCCACACATTGGCGATCGCTGCAGCGATCTGCTTCGATCTGTCCTCAATGGCTTCTTCACCCCACTCATCGGGAAGCACTCGATTGATGGGGAGCGCAGAGTGCCGAAGGATCTCCTCCCGTTTCCTGGACCACGGTCCATTGGAGATGCTGGTGTTGAGCGACTGCGTCAAGAGAGTCAGGTTCCCGATGGTCTGGATCAGATCCGCTCTGCGATCTCGTGCTTCGCCTCCCGGATCGATCGGCCAATTCGTCTCCCACTTCTGCGGCATGAGGTGCTCGATTGTCAGATCCCCGGCGATCTGGATCGGCTCTTGATGAGGGCTCTCTTCCATCCCTGACCGATTGACGCCGTCGAGGACCATCTGGATCCGGTCGCGGCGGAGATAGCCATACATCTTGAGCTCGGGCAAACGTCGCACCAGCTCAGTGTCTCTGGGCCAACGATTTGCGTCAGCGTCGCTCTCGAGCAAGAACCGCTCGACAGCCTCGGGGACATTGTCCGCGGATCGCACCCGCGTAAGCATGGAGAGGAAGAACCGGTTGTAATTCTTGGCCGTCAGACGGAGAAGCATCCGGCGGACGAGGAACGACTCAATCGAGTCGAGGACGCATATCCGCTCGTCAGCATCGGCACGCGACTCCCCGTAGAGCCAGAGCAGGAACGGATAGACGGTGCTCGTGTCCATGGTTCGGAGATTGTCGAAGAACCTCCTCTCCCGATCCGTCTCGAGGCCATTGTCGAATTTCGCGAACGCCTCTCCGTAGAGGTCAAGGTCTGCCATGACCTCAGCCGCACCGAGTCCCGACGAGTCCATCCACGACTTGAAGTCCTTGAACAACTGCGAGCTCCGCACCTCGCGACCTACCCGCATCGTCAGGTAGTGGGTGGCAAACACGTCAATACGTGAACGGTTCAGGCGGCCTTGCCGGACTTCCTCGCGCCAGTAGTCGTCGAGGAACCTGATCCAGTACTCGTCGTGGAGATGCTGCTCATCGGCACCTTCGGCTCGGGCCGCCTGGAACAACGAGTTCTTTATCAGGTCGGTAGCTTCGAGCGGTGTCCCCCGAGCATTCAGGGTCTCGAAGATGACCTGTGACTCATCCGAGTCGTCGAGGTCGATCACGACCAGCATCAGGCGCCGCTGGAGGGCGCGAACCAGTTCTGTCGTTGCCTGAACCTGGTCGCCTTGCTCGACGAGCCAAATCCGCACCGAGTCCTCGAAGAACGCGTAAGCCCTTTCGAGCGAAGATGCGCCGCTGGCCGCCCCTCCCAGGGCGGAGGCATAGCCCGCTTGATCAGCCTGGGTTGGAAGGACTTTGAAACGATCAGACTTTGTCGACAACACAAACCGGGCGTTCTCCACCATCTGGTTGAGCTGCGCTGCGAGATCATCCAGGCCGAGGTCGGCCGTCACCCTCCGAACTGCACCTAGCAGCAACTGAAGCGTCGTCATCCGCTGCTGCCCGTCGATCACCAGCCTACGCTCCACCGCCCCCGTCGCGTGGTGCTTCTGTTCGAGGACCACCGCACCAAGGAAGTGCGGGCGGTTGTCGCCCGAGCCGTAGCCGTCGAGCAGGGCGACTACGTCTTCCCACAAAGGGTTCCAGTGATCGTCTTCATTCCACACGTACGGCCGCTGGAAGAGTGGCACCTCGTACTGAACGTTGTTGGCGAATACCTGGAGCAAGTCCTTCGTATCTGCTTTCACATTGTCCCTTGAGCTTGCTGTGTTGCCCACTGCAACGTTAGCCAGAAGCGCCTAGGCGACGCCAAGGACGCGCGCGACGACGTGCCAGACGGTCGGCTCTTGATCACCTGCAGTCGCTTGCCTCCGAAACACGGGGCTGGCCTGTACGCCTACGAGCACTTCGCCAGCCCTGAAGAACCGCTAGGTACTAGCGTGTCACCTCTTTCCGGCACGTGGACACCCCTTCCTCAGGGTCGAATCGTGTTGCGAGTAGGCTCACGACCGTGAAACTGGTCAAATCGAAGCAGCGCGTGGCCGACCATGGAGAGGTGTTCACCCCTCCGTTGATGGTCGAGGCGATGCTCGATCTGGTCAAGGAGGAGACCGAGCGCATCGATTCTCGCTTCTTGGAGCCAGCCTGCGGGAGTGGCAACTTCCTGGTCCAGGTGTTGCGACGCAAGCTCGGCGCCGTCGAGCTCAAGTACGGAAACTCCGACTTCGAGAAGCGGCACTACGCCCTTCTCAGCCTCATGTGCATCTACGGTATCGAGCTGCTACCCGACAACATCGCCGAGTGCCGCGACAACCTGCTTGAGATCTTCGCTGGTTACCTGGACCTCCAGGCGTCCGATGATCTGTACCGATCCGGCGCGTACGTGCTCTCACAGAACCTTATCCACGGTGACGCGCTCACGATGCTCACCGATGCCGGTGAGCCCATCACGTTCGCCGAGTGGGGCTATGTCGGCAAGGGCAAGTTCCAGCGCCGGGATTTCCGACTCGACACCCTCGCACTGTCAGCTACGTTCGGCGAGGAGGGCAGCCTCTTTGCCGAGCTTGGCAGGCACGAGATCTTCACGCCTACCAGGACGTATCCACCTCTGACAATGAAGGAGTTGGCGAGTTGAGTGCAGCGCAGGCTGGATTTGCACTTCGGGGCCGCAACCCGGATGTCTTGACCTGCATTGCCAATCTCTCGAACGACGAGGTGTTCACACCCCCCGACTTCGCGAACAGGATGCTCGACAATCTGGCTGAGGCGTGGGCAGCCGACCACAACGGTGCGAGCATTTGGTCGACCCCGACAGTCACGTTCCTTGATCCGTTCACAAAGTCTGGCGTGTTCCTGCGGGAGATCACTAGCCGCCTCACCGACGGCCTGAAGGACGAGATCCCAGACCTTCGCGAGCGCGTCGACCATGTCCTGACCAAGCAGGTCTTCGGGATCGGTATCACCTATCTCACCAGTCTGCTTGCCCGTCGCAGCGTCTACTGCTCCAAGTTCGCCAATGGCCCCCACTCGATTGCCGAGTCCTTCGCTACCCCAGCCGGCAACATCTGGTTCGAGCGCCTAGAGCACAGCTGGGCCAACGGCAGGTGCGGATTCTGCGGTGCCAGCCGAGAGACACTCGACCGGGGTGAGGGTTTCGAATCACACGCCTACGCGTTCATCCACACGGACAACATCGAAGCTCACATCGCCGAGCTGTTTGGAGAAGCTATGCAATTCGACGTCATCGTCGGGAATCCGCCTTACCAACTTGACGATGGTGGGTACGGCACGAGCGCTGCCCCGATCTACCAGCTGTTCGTCGAGAAGGCGATCGAGCTCGACCCACACTATGTCGTAATGGTGACTCCGTCCCGCTGGTTCGCTGGCGGAAAGGGCCTGGGTCAGTACCGAGAACGCATGCTCAACGACCGGCGTCTACGGAACCTGGTTGACTATCCGAAGCTGTACGACGGCTTCCCCGGGGTGAAGATTCGAGGAGGCATCTCCTACTTCCTTTGGGATCGCGATTACGACGGCCCCTGCACTGTCCAGACGATGTGGGACGGCCAGCCTGTCGGCGAGCCCGTTGCCCGCTTTCTCGACGCATACGACGTGCTGGTGCGCTGGAACGAAGCAGTGCCGATCCTGGAGAAGGTCAGGGACATGGGAGAGCCGACCCTTGATGCTCGCGTTTCTAGTCGGAAGCCCTTCGGGCTCCCGACGAACTTCCACGGCAAACCCTCGGCTGCGAATCTCGATGACCCGGTCGAATTCTATGGCTCCCAAAAGCTGACGTGGGTGGATCGTTCAGCGATACCACGCAACCCAGCCTGGGTGGATGACTGGAAAGTTCTCATGACTCGCGTGCAGGGCACAAGCGCAGCTGTTGAGACCAAGTTCCTAAGCAAGCCGATAGTGGCAGGTCCCGGAACGGCATGCTCCGAGACATACTTGGTCGCGGGTCGTTTCCAGGATCAGATCGCAGCGAGGCGATATGCCGAATACCTCCGTACGCGCTTTGTTCGTTTCCTTGTCTCACTGCGAAAGTCCACCCAGGACGCACCGAAGAACGTCTACGCCTTCGTCCCCGACCTGACCCTTGATGAGGAGTGGACGGATACGAAGCTATACCAGCGGTACGGACTGACCAATGACGAGATTGCATTCGTCGAGTCCCAGGTAGCCGAGCACGACGATGGGGTTGCCGATGGAGTAGTCACCGACGACGGTGACGATGAGTAGGCCAATCGAAGAGATCCTTGCGCCGAAGCCTGAGGCGCGGCTTCGTATCTATGCGTGGACACCAAACGACCCCCCTGCACCGTACGACGGGCTAATCAAGGTCGGCCAGACCACGCTGGAGGATGTGAACACTCGTATCCTCCGGTCGCAAGGGCAGATGCAGCAGCCGTACACTCTGCATGTTGACGAGCTCGCCGAACGTGAGGACGGGACGACCTTTCGTGACGGTGACGTACGCCAGCGGCTGATCGACAAGGGATTCGAGAACGTCGTCATCGGCGCCTCGCGCGAGTGGATGCGGTGCGACCCCGATGATGTCAAGACTGCGGTGACCGAGCTGCAAAAGGGCCTTCGGCTCACCGGCACCCATCACGAGACATTCCTGATGCGCCGCGAGCAAGTTGCCGCCGTGGACAAGACGCACGCCTACTTCCACTCTATTTGGCAGGAAAACATGCACGCCGTCCCGCGGTTCCTATGGAACGCCAAGATGCGGTTCGGCAAGACCTTCACCGCCTATCAGCTTGCCAAGCGACTGGGCGCCAAGCGCGTCCTCGTTGTCACGTTCAAACCCGCCGTGGAGGACTCTTGGCAGACCGACCTGGAATCCCATGTCGATTTCAACGGCTGGCAATACCTCTCACGCTCGTCCAGCAGCGACCCGACGCAGATCGATCCCAGAAAGCCGGTGGTCTACTTCGGTTCCTTCCAGGATCTGCTCGGCCGAGACCGGAACGGCAACATCAAGCCCCGTAACGAGTGGGTCCATGTCGTGAACTGGGACCTGGTTGTGTTCGACGAGTACCACTTCGGCGCTTGGCGCGACACTGCCAAGGAGCTGTTCGACGGCGAAGACGACGCTGTTGCAAAGAAGGAGGCGAAACTCGAGTACGCCACCACGCTAGCGACCGTGAACGAAGACCTCAGCGAGCTATCGGCGGACGAGACCGACTTCCTGCCGATAACCACCAGGGCCTACCTCTACCTCTCTGGGACCCCGTTCCGAGCGCTGGCGACTGGCGAGTTCATCGAGGAGCAGATCTTCAACTGGACCTACACCAACGAGCAACGTGCCAAAGAGGAGTTCTCCGTCAGCAAGCCGAGCAAGCGGAACCCGTACGCAGCGTTGCCTCAGATGCGACTTCTGACCTATCAGATGCCCGATGAGCTGCTAGCTATTGCCAGTGCCGGAGAGTTCGACGAGTTCGACCTAAACGAGTTCTTCGCCGCCTCTGGCAGAGGCGCAAACGCCGAGTTCAAGCACAAGAACGACGTTCAGAAATGGCTCGACATCATCCGAGGTTCCTACGCCCCCAGCCATGTCGACAATCTCAAGCTCAGTTCTCAGCGACCGCCGTTCCCGTACTCAGACGTGCGGCTGCTGCCATATCTGCAGCATTCCTTCTGGTTCTTGCCCAACGTCGCCGCGTGTCACGCAATGGCAAACCTCCTCGCTGAGAAGCAGAACGTGTTCTGGCACGACTACACCGTGTTGCCGGTCGCGGGAGCGTCTGCGGGGATCGGCCTCGATGCGCTGCCACCGGTGCGGAAGGCCATAGGAAGTGGTTTTGACGCCAAAACGATCACGCTCTCCTGCGGCAAACTCACGACAGGGATCACCGTACCGCAGTGGTCATCGATCCTCATGCTCCGTAACCTCCAGTCGCCAGAGACCTACTTCCAGGCAGCGTTCCGAGTGCAGTCACCTTGGTCGATCCAAAACCCGAACGGCGACAACCCCACCGAAGAGGCGGTCCTCAAGCCGGCTTGCTTTGTGTTCGACTTCGCACCGACAAGGGCCCTGCGCCAGCTCTCCGACTACGGCATCGGGCTCTCCCCGAACGAACCCAACCCGGAGAAGGCGGTCGAGGAGCTCGTGTCGTTCCTGCCCGTCCTTGCCTACGACGGCTCCCATATGACCCAGATCGACGCCGGCGGCATCCTCGACATCGCAATGGCAGGAACCTCCGCCACACTGCTGGCTCGCAAGTGGGAGAGCGCTCTGTTGGTCAACGTTGACAATGACACCCTGAGCCGAATCCTCAACAACCCCGAGGCCATGGCCGCCGTGGAGCGCATCGAAGGTTGGCGCTCCCTCGGCGACAACATCATCGAGACCATCATCAACAAGGGCAACAAGGTCAAGGAACTCAAGAAGAAGGCCACCGAGACCGAGCTCTCGCCCAAGGAGAAGAAGGAACTCACCGCAGAAGAGAAGGAGTACAAGTCCAAGCGCAAACTGGTGCAAGAGAAGCTCATCAAATTCGCAACGCGCATCCCGGCCTTCATGTACCTCACCGACTTCCGAGAAAACACTCTCCAGGACGTGATCACCAAACTGGAACCCGACCTATTCCTCGCTGTGACCGGTCTCACGGTCGATGACTTCCACCTCCTCGTGCGATTGAAGGTCTTCAACACCGAGCAAATGAACCAGGCCGTTTTCGCGTTCCGTCGATACGAAGACTCCAGCCTCGCCTACACGGGCATCGACTCGCACCCCGGACTCACGCACTACGGCCTCTACGACACCGTGGTAGCTCGCGAACGTGTCGAAGCCGACACGTAGGCTCGGCCCTGCCGAGCGCATCGCCGCATTTGGCTGAGGGCCGTGCTCAGCGTCCCTGTTCACCTCTGGGCGCCGGTGGGCTATTTCCTGTTCGGCGATGATGCGGCCGAGCTCGCTGAAACGTGTGACACCGTCGAGTGGGAGTTCACCACATCCACGTACCGCGTGCCGCGTGGCTCAGATCGCCTCGATCGAGCCTGCGAAGGTAGCGTGTGGTCATGACGCTGCATAGCCCCGACATTCCGACATACGTCGATCTCATGTTTCCGACCCTCCAAGCCCTAGACGCTGCGGGGGGCGAAGCGCACTACGAGCACATCAACAAGGGCGTGGTTGACATCGCCGCAATCACTGACGATCAGCTCAACGTGGAATATCCGGAAGGCTCGGCGGCGGCTGGCTCGAAGGTCATCCACCGCATGGCATTCGCTCGAACGTACCTCAGCAAGATCGGCGCCATTGAGAGTATTGAGCGAGGCGTATGGGCCCTCGCCGCCGCGGGTCGCGAATTCCTTGAGCGAGGGCCCGAAGAAGGCGGTGCTGCGCTGCGCCGCGCTGAACTTGAGGTCCGGCGGGGGTTTCCGGACGTCAGCGATTTCCTCACAAGAGCGAGCGAACGTGCACACGATCAGGAACCCTTGGAGCTCTCGGTCCGAGAGCTGATCGGAGTCTGGGGTGTCAAGCGGCGGGGTACCAACGTGGCCGACCGAATCGCCGCAGACCTACGAGTGGCCGGACTGCGGACCGATCCTCCATTCGCCAAAGCATGGATCGACGAAACCGTCTCCATCGAGCTCGTGCAAGAGGGGGTGCCCAGAGAGACGGCCGAACCTGAGCTGACAACTGAGGAAGTCGAGCTCTCACTGAGCATTTCGAGCCTGTCCAGCGCGAATCGGGGCGTCACGTCAGTTCTGCTCGATGACTCGCTGACCAAGGCGCAGTCACTGTTGATGCGTCACGACTACTCGCAGCTGGCCGTCATGTCGGGACCAAGGTCCCTCCGCGGAGCAATCTCATGGGAGTCCATCGCTCAAGCACGCCTTCGCGATCCGGGAGCTGGGCTTCGAGACTGCGTATTCGATGCGCCCGTCGTCAGAGCTGACGACGAGCTCCTGCGACACGTCGACGCGATTGTCACCGCCGGTTTCGTATTCGTGGAGGGGCCGGATGGAACTATCGGCGGCATCGTGACCACTGCAGACCTCAGTGACCAGTTCGCTCAGCTCGCCAATCCCTTCCTGCTGCTCGGTGAAATCGAACGTTGCCTCCGAGCGGTGATCAACCGTCGATTCACGCCCGAGGAACTACTTGAATACCAGGACCCGGAGGATGTCGAGCGAGAGATCATCGCGGCCGAGAACCTCACTCTTGGCGAACATATGAGGGTCTTCTCCCACCCTGAGGCGTGGGATCGTCTGGGCTGGGAGGTAGACCGCAAGGTCTTCATCGAACACCTTGATACGGTCCGCAGGATCCGTAACGAGGTCATGCATTTCAGCCCAGATCCCCTCGACGAGTCCGATCTGATCGAGCTCGAGAACTTTCGTCGCTGGATACGCTATCTCGTGTTGATGTGAGGGTGCCGCTGACCGGTCGGGAACAACGACCGTAGACTGCGACCACGCCGCTTCACCCAAGCAACCGCCCGATCCGCTGCTCGGCGTAGGGATGGCTCCGACCACGCCGGAACGGTGTTGCGCCATCAAGGGGGCGCTCGTAGACATCGAGGTACTCGACCAACTCATATGAGTAGCCAAGCCTATTCGCGTATCGGTCGCCGGCGTGCTCGGCCCGTCGCAGATAGGCAGCCCAGAGTGCTCGGATGATTGGCAGCTCCCAGGACACGCCGCCCGAGACCACCCGGAGGACCTTGGCGGTGATCATCCAGCCCTCGGTCTCGAGGTAGACCCGGGTGACTCGCAGCCCGGCTAACTCGAGACGGACCAGGGCCAGCAGTCTGTCGCCAGTACGGGTGGCGATGTGTCCGCATTCATGGGCGAGCGTTGCATCCAACGAAGGGTGGCCGATCATCCCACGGTTGATGTAGATCGTCCTGCCCAGGGTTTGGGCGTTGGGTACCGGGTCGTCGATTACGAACCATGTCGTCGGTGTCTTGGCACCTCGCCGGCGCAGCTCGTTTATGACCGAGTTGACGGCTTCCTTCTCGCGCTGGCTCGGTCGGCGGGCACCAAGTTCCCAGAACAGGCCCCATCCTCCCGGCAGGCGGAAAAAGTAGGTGGCGAGCGAGAGCACCAGAGGCAGGAAGGCGACGCCTCCGGCGATCCAAGCGGCGGGGTCCTCCGCAACACCCAAAACCCGGGCGATCCCGTAGGCGACGAGGAACCGCATGAGGACATGGACCAGCTCGAGCCCGAGGCAGAAGAGGTAGAGCGGCAACGTGATCATCGTGTCCTCCTCGTTTGTGTCGTCGAGACTTCTTCATTCAATCGCAGCGGTGTGACACAAACGCGCGCTGCCCGGCCCTGGGCGATGACGAAGCACTCCCCCACCTCGAGCTGACGAACCTTGTCGGGATGGACCCGGAACGCATCCTGCTGGCGCAAGCTGCCCAGCCCGGTCGGTCCGTCTTCGGTCGAGATCTGGATGGTCCGCTCGATGCTCGGTCTGGTGCCGGCACGAGCTGCGAGTCGTTCGGGATCGGCACTCTGGTGGCAGATGAGACCCGCTGCAGCGTCGAGGATCCGGTCGGCTCCAGCGCCGAGGCCGGCGTAGGACTGGCTGGAGACGACCACCGACGCTCCAAGGCTCCGGACTCGCTCGAAGAGGTTGGCAGCGTCGGTATCCATCGACAACGCCGAGAACTCATCCACGATCAGTAGCACGCGACGGTCTAGCGGCTTGCGGCGGGCCACATAGTGGGCGAAGTCCTCGATCAGGAAGCGTCCGAGGCCGGCGGCCTCCTCCTTGAGGGCGAGACCATCGAGCAGCAGGTAGGCAGCGTCGGCGTCCTCGAACGCCCATGCACCATCGAGCTTCCCTTCCAGCACCTCGAAGAAGCTCCGGTACCGGGCGACGGCCCCTTGTGCCTCCTTGCCCGGACCTCGTGTCTGGAGACGGTCGATGAGATCGGCTGCCGAACGAGGCGGCCCGACCGGATGCTTCACCGCCTCGGCGAGCAGGAGCTTGGTGACCGACCGGTAGTAGGGCTCGGAGAAGTCCTCGATCGCCATCAGCCGGTTGAGCAGCGCTATCGGTTCGCCCCGCCAACCGTCGTAGGTGTCGTCAGGGAACACCCTCACCCGCTCGATGCCGGCGGTTCTCATCGTGGCCACGAAGCGGTCCACGTTCGAAGGGTCGCCTTTCGCGTCGACGTAGAGGACCTGCCATCCAAGGTCGGCTGCCGCTCCGCAGGCGAGCCGCAGCAGCGTCTCGGTCTTCCCTGAGCCGGTACCACCAACGATCACTAGGTGCCGGGCGAGCACGGCCGCCGGGTAGAAGAACTGCCCGTTGCGGATCCAGTCGGTGAGGTCGCCGCCTCGTGCCTCGCCCAACAGTATCGAGGCCGGCGCGCCTCCCGCAGCATCTCTCCTCCGCCGCAGTCGCATCAGGCTCTCTCCAGCGGGATGACCTGGATCCGTTGTTGCTGCTCGGGCGTGAGCTTCTCGATGGCTCGGTGTACACCCCGCTCGGCAGCCGGAGCCACGTAGTAGCGGGTCTGTTGGTAGTCGTGGGTGTGCCAGGCGACGATGTCGATCAGGCGCTTCAGATGCTTCGGGGTCAACTCAACTTCGATCGCTACCGTCGTGTCGTCGACAACCAGCTCGGCATCTGGGAGGTGGTGCGGATTGAACGCCGAGCCAAAGGCGTAGAGCAGTCGCTCGGACCGCCATTCGAAGCTCCCGCCTTCGGCTTCCAGCCGTCGTCGCACCTCGCCGCACCAGAGCACGTGGGAAAGCCACATCGGTCTCGGCACCAGGTACTTGACCTGCAACCCGACCGCGCGAAGACCCGCCCGAGACAGCCACACCCAGCCGGGCTCGGCGTAGAGGATCTTCCGCGTCTCGACCAAGCGCGCATGCGTCCACCGCTGGACGATTCGCCGGGTCCGTCGCTCAGACAGCGTGCCTTCCACGCTGGTCCTCCCTCCCGGCTGGGAACCGAGCAGCTGGGCCAGCTGATCCATCCGTACCGCGTACTGCTCACCGATCCAGCGCAGCGCCCACAGGTCCCGATCCGTCAACCGGATCTGCCCCGCATCCCTCCGCACCGCCCGGACCCCACCCTGACCTACCCCCAACAATCTGACACTCACC
This sequence comes from Acidobacteriota bacterium, assembly GCA_024763475.1. Classification (GTDB taxonomy): domain Bacteria; phylum Acidobacteriota; class Polarisedimenticolia; order J045; family J045; genus JANTFM01. The sequence goes on from JANTFM010000027.1 coordinate 13,344, forward strand.
ACCATCTCCCTCTTCTCCTGTTTCTCTCCCCCGCCGCCCCCAATACCCGACCCCGGCCACGCAGGATGCGGGGGTGGGGTCGGGGATTTGCGCCGTGCGCACCAGGGGCGGCGCCAGCCCGTCGTGACGGGTCGATTCGGGAATCGATGGTGGACCGAGCTCCGGTCCGCGGCGGGTTCGGGGTCCGGGCCGGGTTTCGGACCGTCGCCACTCCGAGCAGGCGGCGCAACGGCGATGGCTGCAACGGCTCGGTGCGCTGGTTCTCAAGCCAGCGCTCGACGTCGACTCGGCGGAAGCGAACGTGACGTCCCACCTTGTAGCTGGCCGGCCCGGTGCTGCGGTAGCGCCAGGCGTAGATCGTCCCCACCGGCACCCCGAGCCACTCGGCGACCTCCTCGACGGTGAGGAGCCGCTCTCCCTGGCCGCACGCCACGCCCACGCCCGACCGCTTCACTGGAGTTGTGTTGCTGGTCATGGCTTCGACCGTACGACGGCCCTATGACCAGGTCGACCCCTGGCCCGCCATATTGGTCATCCTGCGGAATTCGTCACTACCGGGTGATACGTTCAGAGGGATGGACGACCTCACTCCGAACGCCGTGATCGCCTGGAATGTGCGCAGGCTCCGGCGCGAGCGCGGGTGGACCCAAGCTGAGCTGGCCGGGCGGCTGGGCGAGCGGGACGACAAGCCGTGGACGTTCTCGATGGTCTCCGACGCCGAGACCTCCGGGCGAGCCGACCGGAACCGGCAGTTCACCGTCAACGAGGTGAGCGTCCTCGCCAGGGTGTTCCAGGTGTCGGTGATCGCCCTCTTCGTGCCCGACCCGGCCCAGCTGGTACGGATCGGTCAGGGGGTCTACACGCGGGAGGACTACGTTGACCTGGTCCTGCAGTTCCCGCCGGAGACCATGCCCGACGGCTTCGAGCGGCGACTCCAGAACCAATACGCCGTCCGCAACCGGGAGAGCACCGACCGCTTAGGCCGCAGCCGGCCAGCGAGGGAGTCGGATCCGAGCAGCGAGCTGGCCCGACACCTCATGCACCAGTTCTTCGAGCGGGGGAGGCATCGTGTCGAGCATTGAGAAAACCGAGCACAGCACCTACCGGGTCCGCTACCGAACCCCAGATGGTCGGTCCCGGTCGAAGTCGTTCAAACGGCGAGCAGACGCCGACGCCTTCGCCGCCACCGTGGAGACCTCCAAGCTCCAAGGCACCTATACCGACCCGTCACTCGGCAAGACCCCGTTTGGTGATTGGGCCAGGCACGTCCAGGACTCGAGGATCAACCTGGCGCTAACGACTCGAGCACGGGACGACTCCTACTTCCGGAGCCTCATCTTCCCCTACTTCGCCGATGAGCCGCTGGCGAGGGTCAACCCAATACGGGTGCAGAAGTGGGTGAGCACTCTGGTCGCCAAGGAGTACGCCCCGGGAACGATCCGGAAGGCTTATCAGCTGCTCAGCGCTGTGTTCAATGCGGCCGTTAACTCGGACCTGATCCCCCGCTCACCCTGCCGGGGCATCAAGCTGCCGAAGGACGTCCGGGAGGAGATGCGCTTCCTGTCACCTGAAGAAGTCGAGCAGCTGGCCGACGCCATCGACCCGAGGTATCGAGCACTGGTGCTCACCGGAGCATACGCGGGCCTCCGGCCCGGCGAGCTGTTCGGCCTGAAGGTAAACAGCCTCGACATGCTCCGCCGCCAGCTCAAGGTCATTGCCAACCTCACCGAGGTGAGCGGGCATCTCAGGCTGGGTCCGCCCAAGTCGAAGGCCTCGAAGCGCACTCTGACCATGCCGGAGTTCCTTATCGAAGAGCTGGCCCAGCACCTGGCTCATTATCGGGACCCTGAGGGGTGGGTGTTCTCGGCGCCGCAGGGCGGGCCTGTTCGGCGTACCAACTTCCGGCGTCGGTCCTGGATGCCGGCGGTCCAAGCGTCGGTCGGCGAGCCACTCCGAGTCCACGACCTCCGGCACACCCATGCCGCCCTGCTCATCGCCCAGGGGGTCCATGTGAAAGTGCTCCAGGATCGGCTCGGCCACGCGTCGATCACGACGACGTTGGACACGTACGGCCACCTGATGACTGGGCTTGATGAAGCAGCGGCGGATGCCCTCGATTCAATCCGGAACTCCTCGGGTACCCGAGTCCTCCGTGCGCCTATGCGAAACTAGGCCGAACGAGGTTGGACCACCATGGACATTGAAGAAGCAATCGCACAGGGTCGACGGAATCAAGAGATTGTTGACCTGATCCGACGGCATTGCTCGCACGCGCACGTCGAGATCACCGGGGGTGTTGGCATCGTCGAGGAGATGACAGGTCTCCCTATCGGCCATCGCACGGTTCGGTGTTCACATGCCGCCTTACCGACCTTCTCAGCAATGCAGCTGGAGTCGGTTGCGATCGACTTCTACGAGAAGAACTGCATGGAATGTGCTCACCGAAGTGCCACAGGCGTACCAAATCTCGCCACGCACGCTGCGACTGTCAGAACCAAGCGGCAGATGGCCGACGAGGGTGCTTCGGAGGCTCAGCGAGAAGCGGAACAGCGTCTCGTGGAAGAAGACGCTGGACGTCGCAGGCATCGGGCAGCAATCGCAACTGGTCTCGCCTACGGATCTGCCCGGCTCATCGACCTCCTCGACAGGATCGACACCGAAAAGAGGGACCCGGCAGCTGAACGCGAACTGGAAGGCGTGGCGCGAGCCGCTCCTGAGCTCTTCACGGAACCGATCATTGCGGCGCTCTTTAAGGTCGCTCGTGCCACTCAGAGCGCTTCGGCCTGCGAGGCCATCCGGCAGCTTGCCCACCACAGGAGTGAGCTGAAGATCGAGGCGGCAGTTCTCTCCATCGAGTTGCTTTCGAGCGGACCCCACACCGTTGCCGGCAAGCTGCTCGTGGAATTCGGCGAGGCGGCGTCGATGGAAGAGGTGCGGAGGACGATTCCTGCGTTGATCTCACTAGCAGCAGACCGCGACGCACCTTTCGCGAGAGCACCGGAGATTGCCCCATTGATGTGGGCTATTCAACGAGATCTGCACGGCGTTCTCGAGCGGATTCAGCTCGACCTCTCGAGTGGTTCCACGTGGACGCGCCGCGCCGCTGCGGACGCCGCTCGACGAGTAGCCGGAGTTGAACCTGGCACCGCCATCGGACTAGCCACGCAACTGATCGATGCCATAGAACCGGGCGAGTACGATGAGGTCACCTGGCCCTCAGAGAGCGCCAACCCCAGTATCTCGCGTGCCCTGTCGGCGTGTCTGGTTTCTGCTCCCACGCAGGCGGGCGACGCGTTCGAGCGCGTCATCGCGCCAGGTGCCCGCCAGGTAGTCATGCGTGCATCCGATCGTGTGATCCGCGACCGCATGAGTTCCGAGGTCCCCCAGCACGCTGGAGAAACGGCAATCCGGTTCGCTATTCGACGACTCGGAGGTGACTGGGGCAGGGATTCGGCGAGGGCTGCGGCAGATCTTCTGAACCTGGCGGGCGGGTACCACCCCGAAGTCTTGGAACCATTCCTCGGTGACCTCGTCGGCTGGTTGCTCATCGCCGCAGATGATGAGCCGACGCCGTACAGCCCGCTGCTCGATACCCAACAACCGAACGCCATCCGAGCGTTGGAAGCCGATACGGCACGAATAGTCCATAGGCGCAACGTTGAGCAGATCCGCGAGGCGGTCGGAGCCATCAGCGCAAGGTCGCCAGACCGTGTGGCCGACCACGTGTTCGCGCTCCTTGATGGAGACGTCGGCATTCCTGACGAACCGAGCTATCTGCGTGCTGAGCTCGTTCATCTCCTCGGAGTGCTTGGGACTCAGAGCTCCTACACCTCGCTCGTCTTGCCGTACCTCTACGACGCGTTGCTCGGGACCGATCAGTTGGCCCGTGCAGCTGCGATCCAAGCTTGGGCGACGATTGACCGCGCGACAGACGGTCAGCTCTCGCTCGCACTGAGCGACTTGATTGTTCCGATGCTGACGGATCCCTATGTCATCGTCCACGGGTCGATGATTGATGCTCTCCGGCTACACGGACTTCGGACCCCCGCCGCGATGCGGCTCACAGTGGCGAATGTTGTCCTCCGTCTCGCTCTTCATTATCAGGATGACGCCCGCATGTTGGATCACTACCTCGATGTGGCAGTTGCGCTTATCGGTCCCGTGGGCACAAAAGAAGAACGCACCTTGATGAGACTCTGCCTCCACCTCGCAAAGAGCTTGCATGCATATGACAAGAGCCACTTCCTTGCATCAGTCACTTGGCGCATCGACGATTCGCTGCACGAACCGTTTGCAGACCTACTTCTGAGCTACTTCGAGGACCCCGCGCACATCGACCGCTTCAACCAGCCGACGGACGACTCAGAGCTTGCCATGCTGACCGGTCTGCCGGCACCGATAGTCCGCGACAAAGCAGATCGGATGGAGTCGATCGCTACTGCGGGTCTACCTGACCACCCTCACGACGGCTACCCCTTCATCGCCGTCCTCCAAGGGGCCGAAGCTTGGTCCGATGCATCCGATCTCGCTGCCAGCATCGCGTCCGGCGTTCCAGCGGATGCCGAACATCGCACGCGGCGCTTGTTCGCTGACGTCATTGGATCGACGGCTCTGCTCGAGGCCTCCATCAGTCGTGGCGCACCGTGCGACGTCAGCGCTCTCGATTCGCTCGACAGCGCGATTCACGAGTACACCGAAGCAGCCACCGCCGTATCACGATCCTTCCCCTTCGGCTGATGGACTCCAGACACACTCTCGACCTGATGCGGTTCCGCTCGGCGGCTCTCAGGGTCATCGTTGACACCGAGACCGACCCGGCAGTGGTAGCCGGTGAGCTGAGCGCGGTCCTCGACCAGGAGACGTACCTGGATGATGAGGACGCCACCACACCGTGGACGTTGTGGAAGACAGGGTTGGCGGCGTTGAAGCTCCTGCTGGAGTGGGATGCTGCCGTGCGGGATGCATCACCCGATTCCGACCGGTTCCGCCTTGCTGCGGCAAGAAAGGCAAAACTCGCAAACGATGGGCTGAAGAGCGCGGGCTTCTCACCGGTTCCGAGTCTTCGGGATGCTCTCGATGCGATCGAGTCTGTCTCGGATGTGCGTGACGTTGTCGCAATACGAAGCCTGCTTGCTGCGGTCCCACTCCCTCTTCCAGTCCTGGCGCCCAGAAAGCAACGTCAACGCAATTCCACTGGCGAGACGAGCCACCCTCTCGCAGTCTGTGTCCTGGAACTCGGAGGAACACCCGTCACCAATGCGTTCGTTGTCGAACCGAACAGGATGTCCGATGTCGGGGTTGTGGTGCGGATCAGCGACTTGCAGGCCTGGGCTCAGAAGATCTCGGTTGAGTTCCTATCCGTGCTGAAGCCCACTGTCGTGACGGTGCCTGAGATCATCACCTCTCCCGTTCCTGATCCCGATGAGGACGGGCTTCGCTCAGTTGCAGGCAACGGCAACTTCGTCATTCACGTGGCGCAGCAGTTCGGCGCAAGTCCCCTTGAGTTTCCGGTTGTCGTCCGCGCACATAGCAATGACAAGGAGGAGGTCATACCTGTCGGCGGATACAGCTCCCTGAGAGTTCGCACGTTCGACCCAAGTCGCGACATGTTGGCCGGCCAGCCGCTGCTGGACGGACGTGTATCCCAGATGTTCAGCGAGTTGAGGGAACGCAACGACGTACAGGACGACGAGAAGGAAGCGTTCTTCCGCTTCTTCGGAGCCGTGGTTCGCGCTGCTCTCAGGATCCAGGAGGGTCGTCGGTTTCCAGCAGGCAGCAACCCATCGGAGGCTGACTTCCAGAGTGCGCTACTCGACCTGCTATCAGCGGACCCACTGGTTGCAGGCCAAGTCAAAGAGAAGACAGCAGCAGGCGGAGGCGAAGTCGATCTGATCTTCAACCACATCACCTGCGAGTTGAAGGTCGAGAGAGATTCACCTGCATCACCCGACTCGGCGGTCGGCTACATCGGTCAGCCCGTGCAGTACGCGTCCGGCTCGGGCAGCCAGCTATCGATCCTGTGCATCCTCGATATGACCCCCAAGCAATCTCCCGTGGGTGCCCTGCCCAACTACATCACGTGGCTCTCACCCCTACTCCACGGTCTCACGGACCCGAGCTACCCAGCCCTCGTTGGAGTCGTGATAGTGAATGGCAATCAACCTTTGCCAAGCGACTGGACGCGCCGCCGCGTCGGCACCGTTCCAGATGACAGCTGAGGTGTTGTCGCAGCTGCACACACTGCCTGATCGCATCAGCGATAGGGCTGCGCCGCCGCCTGTAGGCCAGGTCACCCGTGTCAGATCCGTGTCAGATCGGCTCTCAACGATGCCATCAGAACGTTCTCCATATGCGGAGAATCCCCGTATACCAGGGGTTCCTGGTGGTGGGCGCTACTGGGATCGAACCAGTGACCTCTGCCGTGTGAAGGCAGCGCTCTCCCGCTGAGCTAAGCGCCCGGGAGCCGGAAGTGTAGCCCCATG